>NZ_JBSRVI010000132.1:0-59795 GCF_055134445.1 Arcticibacterium sp. | reverse complement strand
GATACTTTTGAAGTGGAACATGGAGATTTGCTGACAGACGCACAATACACCAATTATGAATTAACCTTCGACTGGAATATTTCAAAGGCAGGAAACAGTGGCGTTTTTATCAATGTCATGGAATCTGAAGAAAACCCGACGGCTTGGACCAGCGGACCAGAATATCAACTTTTAGATAACGCTGGCGTTCAAGCAGATTATCTTCAAGATTCAACCCGATGGGCGGCATGTTTATATGGTTTCCAGAAAATAAATAATGAAGTGACCCCTAAGCCTAGCGGGAGCTGGAACCATTCCAAAATCAGACAAGTAGACGGTAATGTTCAGTTTTGGCTAAATGATGTGCTTACTGCAGAAGAAGACTTCAACGGTGAAAACTGGAAAAAAGTGGTTGCCGAAAGTAATTTTAAGACTTTTGAAAATTTTGGAAAAGCCAGTAGTGGACATATTGCCCTTCAAGATTGGGCAAAAGGCGTTTACTTTCAAAATATCAAAATCAAGGAGCTTTAAACTCAAGCACGAACCTAGAAAGAAAATCAAAAGGGGCTCTATCAAATGAATGATAAAGCCCCTTCTTTTTATATGATAGCTACCTCAGACTTACAAATCAATACTTCAACACACCCTGTCTTAGACCCACCATTTTTATAAATTCATTTCTAGTTTCTGTTTCCATAAACTTTCCACCATAAAAAGTAGTGACCGTAGAAGAGGTTTGATCATTTATCCCCCTTGACGATACACACATGTGATCTGCATCCAAAATAACGGCTACACTTTCTGTTCCCAATACCGTTTTTAGAGCCTCCCCAATTTGAATGGTCATTCGCTCTTGAACCTGCGGTCTTCTTGCAAAATGATTTACTACCCTATGTAGTTTAGATAAACCTATCACATGCCCATTGGCTATGTATGCCACATGAGCTTTACCTACTATGGGCACAAAATGATGCTCACAGTTAGAATGGAACATGATATCACGTTCCACCAACATTTCTCTATACTTATAATGGTTCTTGAAATGTGTCAAAGCGGGTAAGTTTTTCGGATTTAATCCAGAAAAAAGCTCCTTTACGTACATTTTGGCCACTCGCCTAGGTGTCCCACTAAGGCTATCATCTGTTAAATCCAGACCCATGATGTGCATGATTTCTCTAAAATGTTCTTCTATTTTTTCCATTTTAGTATCATCATCCATGTCAAAAGCATCTGGTCTAAGTGGCGTTGAAAAAGCATTAGATGCAATGTGATCGTCGCCGATGGCATTTATTTCTTCGTCTCTATTATGCGGGGTATTCAACATAGTTTCTTTCAGTTTCATAGAGCCTTACTTTCAATTCTAGCTCTTTATTATTTAGGGCTCTTTCTAGTTTTTTGTGTATAACTATTGCAATGTTCTCTGCTGTAGGATTCAAATCCTTGAACTCAGGAACATCTAAATTTAGGTTTTTATGATCAAAGGCATCCAAAATATGCTCCTGAATTAAATCTGATAGAATCTTAATGTCTATCACATAGCCCGTTTCAGGATTCACCTCACCAGTTACCTTGATGTCTAAGTTATAATTATGACCGTGATAATTGGGATTATTGCATTTGCCGAAAACAGCAACATTCTTTTCATTAGACCAAGCAGATCTATGAAGTCGATGAGCAGCATTGAAATGCTCTTTTCTAAAAACGGCTACTTTTTTATTCAATAGTTTGAGATTTAGGATAAAGAAATTAAATGCAAAGTCTGTGCTTCATATTTCTTATCTGACATACTGTTTTGAAATTTGATAACTAAAATATGAGGGAATACGTTCATTTACGAGTGCGAGTTTCTAGAAGATTCTCGACAATTTCATTAAAGGAAAAATTGCTAAAATTTTAAGAGACCAATTAAACATAAGATAATTAAAAACTATTTGATGAGGGTTTTCGTTGGTGTAAGTGTCCTCCCTATAAAGTATTTATTTATATGAAAATATTTCAATTTTTGACCTACTTGGTTTTTCAGATTGTTCTGCTCCCAATTACTATTTTTGGGATACTTCTATCTATCATTAAGTATTTAGCCTTAAGGAGTGCTGTAAAGCTTCCTGTTTCTGTGACGAACTCACTTTTTAATAAATGGGTGCTTCATACTTTTGGACAGCGGAAAGATACGGATGCGGTAGAGATGCTAAGCAACCTACCAGAAATGTCCATGGCTGGAGTATGGTATATGTTTTTACCCGCCATACTGGCCAATAGGTTGACGGGTTATTTACCAAGTATTGCACGCATTTCTATGCCCGAAAAAGAATCCATTTATACACTTTTGGCTTCTAGAACACTGTTTTTTGATAAATTATATGAAGAAAAATTTGATGGCATAGAGCAAGTCGTACTTATAGGTGCTGGTTTTGATACACGTTTAGTAAAGTATTGTCATCATAAAAACATATCGGCTTATGAGCTCGACAATGAAGCCGTATTAAGTCAAAAACGTGTGGTGTCCCAAAGAGCAGAAATGGATCAATCATGGATTAATACCATCTCCACAGACTTTAAAACGCAGGATTGGGTTCAAAAACTGACCTTAAATGGTTTTGATATCAAGAAGAAAACCTTCTTTCTTTTAGAGGGATTTACTGTAAATGTTGACGAAAACGAGCTGAAACAAACCTTAAAAGAGATTTCTAAAATTTGTTCTAAAGGAAGCCAATTGGCCTTCGACTTTTATTCTAAAGATTTTGATGAAAGTCGTCAAAAATCATTCAGAATTAAAGATAGGCTAATGATAAAACTAAATGGGCAGAAGCTTAAATTCGGAATTGAGATGACCGCGGCTCCAAAAGTTTACCTTGCTAATCTCATGACCTATGCAGATATGCTGCTCACAGATTTTGTGATGATGGGCGACTTCACGCCTACCAGCAAGCCGCTGGGGGCTCTCGTTTTAGCTCAGAAATATTAGACAATCTTCATACGAAATGTTCGATTAAATTGAAAATAATTAGTAGTTATTAAGAAATATGTAGGACCTTTTATATATTTTTAAAATAATTTAATAACTAACCTATTTGTATGACAGATAATCGTTCTAACAACAATCTGGTTCCAATGCTCATTATTGGAGCTATGTTCTTCATTTTTGGATTTGTAACTTGGATAAACGGGGTTCTAATTCCGTTTATGAAAACAATAAATGAATTAACCGACACCCAAGCCTATTTAGTAGCTACCGCTTCCTATGTTGCTTTTGTGGTGATGGCATTGCCCGCTTCTTATTTATTAAAAAAAGTAGGGTATAAAAAAGGAATGTCAATAGGCTTAATGATTATGGCTGTTGGGGCATTGGTATTTATACCTGCCGCAGAAGCCAGAACGTATTGGATGTTTTTAGCTGGTATATTTATTCAAGGCACCGGTATGACGCTTATGCAAACTGCCGCTAATCCGTACATTACCATCTTAGGACCCATAGAAAGTGGGGCAAAAAGAATAGCAATGATGGGCATTGCTAATAAGCTGGCAGGCTCTATTGGTTCCATCGTTTTTGGAACCTTATTATTGTCTGGCATAGATGATGTAAAAGATAAATTAAGTTTTGTTTCGCCCGATGAAAAATCACAATTGCTTGACACCATGGCAAATAGTGTGGTAACACCCTATATTATAATGGCAACTGTTTTGTTTTTATTCGGTTTGTTAATTTTAAAAGCACCACTGCCAGAATTAGAAGGCGATGTGGATGAACAAGTTGCAGATGGTACAACAGCCAAAACTAGTATATTCCAATTTCCTCATTTATGGTTAGGGGTATTAGCATTGTTTGTTTATGTAGGTGCTGAAGTTATTGCCGGTGATTCTATTATTGCCTATGGTTTATCTTTAGGATTACCCGCAGACCAAGCTAGTCACTTTACCTCGTATACCCTTATGGCTATGGTGTTCACCTATGCTTTAGGTGTATTATTAATACCAAAATACCTAAGTCAAGGTTTGGCATTAAAAATTAGTGCGGCTTTAGGAATTGTTTTTTCCATATGTATTTTAATTACAACAGGCTTCACCTCTGTACTTTTTGTTGCAGCATTAGGTATTGCTAATGCGTTGGTTTGGCCTGCCATTTGGCCTTTAACGCTTCATGGCTTAGGTAAATTCACCAAAACAGGATCCGCTTTATTGGTAATGGCAATTTCGGGTGGTGCCATTATTCCGCCTTTGTATGGCAGAATAGTAGACGCAGGTAAACACGACTTAATGACCAACGGCATAGCCGAAGCACAAGCATTGGCTACTTCTGCTAATAACAGTTATTGGATATTATTGCCGTGCTATATTATTATTCTATATTATGCTATTTGGGGTCATAAAGTTGGGTTTAAGAAATAAAATCATAAGTTTAATCGAGTTAGAAGAGGCCGTCTCAAAAATGTGAGACAGCCTCTTTTTATTTGGACTCCTCTGAGAAAATTTTCAAATAAGTAATTCACAGAGCTTACTTTTTACTTATGAGACTTGCTCTGCCCTCTCACATCAGCTTGGCTAATTATGATGATTGCTGGAGGAGCTATATTACCTTTAATTTATGGTCAACTGGCTGATATATGGGATACGCAAATGGCTTTCCTTACGCTAATTCCTTTATATATGTTTATTCTATATTTCTCTATCTCAGGATACAAGAAAAAAAAAGGTAAAACCATTTTAACAATAGAAAAGCCGTCTCTTAATAAATTAGGAGACGGCTTTCTGCATATAGAGCATTACGATTTATCTTTCAATAACGATACCTTCAAAATCTGTCAAGGCAGGTAATGTCATTTTCAAATAACCGTTGGTGTAAGTGAAGTCTAGCTTCTCTCCTCCTTGCATGGTCCAAATTTTACTGGGTTTAAAATCCATTCTGATTTCAAATTTAATGTTCTGTTGTACATGGGGTTCAAAGTAAGTATTCCCACTAAATCCTGTCAAATTCACCAAATGAAGAATATGCCCATTTGACTTAAACGGTGTATGAATGGTCACCTTTTCGGTATTCATCATAAAATCCTGTAAGATAATCTCTACCCGTGGATGAGCTGAACTGATAGCTTCCTTAAAAGCGTTTGGGTAGATATTTTGTAAAACATCTAAAACAATGTTTTTATGCTGTTCATAGCCATGTTGATAATAGATTTTACCAATGTTCATTGGCATCAAAACGTTGACCTTATTTTTCATTCCCATGCCAAAATAACCTGTTGGTTCATGTCCACCAATCATTTCTGGTGGTCCTGGTCGGCCCTTGCTTAAAATGGGCAAGAAAGTCTCTACCCCGTCATCGAAATTATAAAGCCCTAGGTTAAACTTGAAATGCACCATACTTTGACCTTCAAAACTTTTGAAAATGTCTTTTCTATTTGGCGTCAAATAATTCCCTGCTCCATCATTCTCTGATTGGACTATAGTAGCTCCAAAAAGCTCCTTTAAAGCCTCAGGATTATCAAAAAGGCTGGTGTTGGTCGCGATAAGCTTTACTCCCGATTTAGAAATTTCTTTTAGAGCCCTAATATCAATTTCACTTAGATAATTGATATCTGGGAGAATCAATACCTTGTATTTATGCTTTATTTTGTCTGAAAGGTTTGCCAAATGATTATCCTGAATAATATCAAACTGCACATGTGCTTCTTTCAGCATGAGCGATAGGCCACGGTATTCCTCCATTTTATCCCCTCCTGGCCAATACCCTGGAGCCACTACTGCCACATGGGCCATACTCTCATATTTTCCAAAATAGGGTTCAAACTTCTTCTGATGAGCATAAATCTTCTTCATGGTTCCGAAGTTCCTTTCGTCCTCATAGTCTCTTAAGTCGCCCATCAAACTTACATCTGTACCGCTTCCATTGGCTATATTTTCATAAAGTCTGATGCTTATTTCCTCTGGTTCTATGGCATTATATCTGCTTTGAAACGAAATCTGTTGAATACTGGCATTGCTTACAATTTTATCAGGAAAAGTTTGCTCTATATGGTTGGTGTTATCTGAAGCCGTGTACGGCCAATATGGCAAGCCATGCGTTTGACTTTCATGCCTGATAATGTCTACAGACTCTTCTAAATAGGTGCAAATGGCTATCTTCTTTCCAGAAGCACGTAATACTTTTCCATTGGACAAACGCTTTTCAGAGGAAGACTTAACTATTTTATGTAGGTTTCTAGACCACTGCTCGATGCTCGCCGTTTTAAACGCTAAATATTGATTAAAAACGGGGTCGTTTCGGTCTTCCTTGAGTGGTAATACCAGTCCACCACTCCATTCAGAAAAGGCTTTTTTATCATATTCGTTTTGGTCTATGCCTACATATATGTTTTCATAAGGATTTCTGGTTTGATAGCCCGGCATGTTTAAGAAAATACCGTCAATATCAAATTTAGAAATCACCTCTTCGACTATCCTGAAGGCCTTATCTTGTACATATGGGGCATTGATACTCACCACATATTTATCCGTATTAATGATTCTTTCTCCTTTGGCTGAAATATAAAACCAGTCTGGATGAGCTTTAAAAATGGTTTCATGTGCCCTACTAAAATCAAAACGAATGATGACGCGAATGCCGTTTTCGTGACATTTTTCTACTATTCTTCCCATTTCACCGGGCTTCATATAAGGATTGGTGTATTCAAAATCTAAGTCCGACTGGTAAAAGGACATAATGCCTGCCCCATTGATGATTAAAGTATTGGCAGAAAATGCCTTTAAGTCTTCCACGATTTCATCGGCATCAATATTGGCCGCCTCATAGTCAGGCAAATTCATTTGAATCAAGCGAAGGTTATTTCGTTTCCACCATTCGGAGTCGTCGGAAGAGACTATTGGATTTTGTGCAAAAGCACCGGAAATGACGAAAAAAAAGAGATAAGGCAACTTGAGAAATTTCATTTTTTATGGGTTGTATTCCCGAAAATTACGAGGGTTTTAAGTAAAGCCCAAAAGTAGTAGATGAAAGGATTGAAATAGACTCAAATAAGCGATTTGCAATCTATCAAACGCAAAATCCCCCACAATTCATTAGTGTTTAATCCGTGATAATTGTGCCAGTTGGCAAATACTACATGAAAGTTGTCAATTATCTATGTGATTCTAACCCTTACCAATCCTTCCCGTTTAAAAAATAAACCCTTCTCCGTATGCCGTTGTAATAAAGGCGTTTCACTAAGAACTAAGTTTATTTTCTGAAGTATCAGGTAAGGAAACTAACTGGTCAAGAAAATCCACCACTTAGTCTAATATTTGTTCTAATCTATCTCAAAATCCCTACATTTATTCTTTATACCAACCCTAAAAAATAATTACATGAATCGTAGAGATTTTATATACAGTTCGTCTGCCGCCATACTTGGTGGATTAGTATTGGGCTCAAAAGCCTATGCGGGTGTTCTTAAACCAAATTCCCTTATCAATGGAGTGCAGATTGGCACCATCACCTATTCTTTCAGAAGTTTGCCAGGAAGTGCGGAACAAGTGCTTCAATACTGTGTGGATGCAGGCATTTCTGCCATTGAACTGATGGGCGACCCTGCCGAAGAATACGCAGGAAAACCTAAAAGCCCAATTGATAACAGCACATTTTATGTCAATGGCAAAAGAAGAAAACCAACGGATGAAGAGCAAGGCAAAATGGACCAGCATAAAATGGATGTGGCTAAATGGCGTGAAACCGTCTCTATGAAACCTTTCAAAGAGTTTGCTAAAATGTACAAGAAAGCAGGTGTGAGCATTTATGCTTTTAAACCAAATGCCTTCGGAGCAGATAATACCGATGCGGAGATAGAATACGCTATGCGAGCTGCTAAAGCATTGGGAGCTAAATCTGTTACGTTAGAGCTACCTAGAGATTCGGCACAGTCTTCAAGACTTGGAAAACTAGGAGAAAAAAACAAAATGTACGTGGGTTATCATCTTCATACCACGGCTACAGATACTATTTGGGACGAAGCTCTGGCACAATCTCCTTATAACTCCATGAACTTAGACTGCGGTCATTATATAGCCGCCGGTGGAGATAATACAAAGGAGAGCCTATTGAAGCTGATAGAAGCCCGTCACGACAGAATCACGAGTATGCACATCAAAGACCGCCAGTCAAAAGCCAACGGAGCTGAAAACTTGTCGTGGGGAGAAGGTGACACACCAATAAAAGAGATACTGAGACTGGTAAGAGACAAAAAATACGACATCCCTTGCACCATTGAGTTAGAATACAAAGTACCAGAAAACTCTGACCCTGTAACGGAAGTGGGTAAATGCTTTCAATTTGCGAAGGCGGCTCTTTCTTAAAAGTAGCATTTCAAATGACAAAACGGCTTTGCCTTATAAATAGGTGGAGCCGTTTTTTTTTAGATTTATTTACTGGTAAAAGGTCAATTTCTTTTTTGACCTTTTAAAAGAATAACAAATAATTAACTGCCCTAAAAACTTATTTGTTTTAAACACTTGACCACCTTTTGTAAATATACCATGATGATTGGTACTCCCCGCCTTCCGGACGGGCAGGGACTTCGCTCGACTGACATTTAAACATTAAACAACAAGCATCTAGCAACCGACATTTAACATCAGACACAACAATAAAACCTCAATAGACAAACCCTTTCTAGACACTCTCCCACCAATTCCCTATTTTTGCCAAAATTTTAAGTTTAAAAGGCAGAAATGGCAGTTTATAATCCTTCGGAAATAGAGAAAAAGTGGCAGGCATATTGGGAAAGCAATGAGACCTATAAAGTCGATATTGACCACTCAAAACCTAAATTTTATGTACTAGACATGTTCCCTTACCCTTCTGGGGCAGGTTTGCATGTGGGGCATCCGCTGGGTTACATCGCTTCTGACATCTATAGCCGCTATAAAAAACTGAAAGGTTTTAACGTTTTGCACCCTATGGGTTTTGACTCTTTTGGTCTTCCTGCGGAGCAATACGCCATTCAAACTGGGCAGCACCCTGCCATTACAACAGAAAAAAACATTGAAACCTACATAGGTCAAATGAAGAATATTGGCTTTGGTTACGACTGGAGCAGAGAAATTCGTACTTCTTCACCAGAATATTACAAATGGACGCAGTGGATTTTTATGCAGCTTTTTAATAGCTGGTATAATAAAGACACGGATAAAGCTGAGGACATTGAAACATTAGAAGCATTATTTGCCAAAGGTGGTTCTGCTGCGGCCAATGCCGTTTGTGATGATGAATTACCAGAATTTACGGCTGCCGAATGGAATGCCCTTTCGGAAGATGAAAAATACAAAACCACTTTAAATTACAGATTGACCTATTTATCAGAGTCTATGGTAAACTTTTGCCCTGAACTGGGCATGGTGCTATCAAATGACGAGGTAAAAGATGGTGTATCGGAGCGTGGTGGTTATCCTGTGATTCAGAAAAAAATGCGTCAGTGGATGATGCGTATCACGGCCTATTGCGACAGATTGATTGATGGCTTAGAAAACGTAGATTGGTCGCATTCGCTCAAAGAGCAACAAAAAAACTGGATTGGTCGCTCACAAGGAGCTTCTGTCAAATTTCCAGTAGCTGAGACAGCTTTATTAAAAGAAAGAGGTTTTGAAGGCAAAGTAGAAGTGTTTACCACTAGAATTGACACCATTTATGGCGTGAGTTTTATGGTTTTGGCTCCTGAGCACGAATGGGTAGACACATTGACTACGCCAGAGCAAAAAGAAGCCATTGAGGCCTATAAACTAGAAACGCAGAAACGTTCTGAATTAGACCGTATGTCAGACGTTAAAACGGTTTCTGGAGCATTTACGGGTTCTTACTGCGTAAATCCTGTCAATGGCGAGCAAGTTCCTATCTGGATTGCTGATTACGTGTTGGCAGGTTATGGTACAGGAGCTGTGATGGCTGTGCCAAGTGGCGACCAAAGAGATTGGAATTTTGCAAAGCATTTCAATTTGCCAATTCCTGCTATTTCTGACGCTCAGCTAAATTTAGAAGAAGCTGCTGACGCATCGAAAGAAGGAAAATACATCAATTCGGGCATGATTAACGGCATGGAATACCAAGAAGCCGTTGACACATTAATAAACTGGATTGAGGCAAATAAAGTAGGAAAAGGTAAAATCAATTACAGACTAAGAGATGCTGTTTTTGCTCGTCAGCGTTACTGGGGAGAGCCTGTTCCTGTCTATTTCAAGGAGAATGGGCTACCCTATTTGGTGGACGAGTCTGACTTGCCAATAGTTCTTCCTGAAATTGACGAGTACAAACCTACAGAAACCGGTGAGCCACCTTTAGGACGAGCAAAAGACTGGAAATATGTACCCCAACCCCCAACCCCTTCCCCAGAGGGAGAAGGGGAGATTGTTAGTTATGACTACGAATTATCTACTATGCCAGGTTGGGCAGGTAGTAGCTGGTATTGGTACCGTTATATGGATGCCAAAAACGAGGATGCTTTCGCATCAAAAGAAGCGTTGGATTACTGGCAAGATGTTGACTTATATGTAGGAGGTACAGAACACGCTACAGGTCACTTACTGTATAGCCGCTTTTGGAACAAATTCTTAAAAGACAAAGGCTTTGTAAAACAAGAGGAGTTTGCCAAGAAACTGATCAATCAAGGTATGATTCAGGGGCGTTCTAGCTTTGTTTACAGAGTGAAGAATACCGAAGTACCAACTTTCGTTTCCTATGGTTTAAGAAAAGATTACGATACGCAAAAGCTTTATGTCGATGTCAATATTGTCGACAATGATATTTTAGATGTTGAGGCTTTTAAGTCGACCAGAAATGATGTGGATGCCAATGCCATATTCATTCTGGAAAACAGTAAATATTTTTGCGGAAGCGAAGTAGAAAAGATGTCGAAGTCTAAATACAACGTCGTAAATCCTGATATTTTAGTAGACCGTTATGGTGCAGATACCCTTCGTCTTTACGAGATGTTCTTAGGACCATTGACAGAAGCTAAACCATGGGACACAAAAGGAATTGAAGGTACTTCAAGATTCTTGAAAAAACTTTGGCGTTTGTTCTTTGACCAGAATGGCGTGTCGCTTTTAGTAGATGAAAAAGCTACGCCAGAAGAGTTAAAAGCTTTGCATAAAGCCATCAAAAAAGTAGGTTCAGATATTGAAACATTCTCTTTCAATACTTCCGTAAGTACATTCATGATTTGCGTGAATGAACTGACTGATTTAAAATGCCATAAAAAGGAAATTTTAGAACTCTTACTAGTCATTATTTCTCCGTATGCACCGCATATCGCAGAGGAGCTTTGGGCTAAAATAGGAAACGAAGAAGGCAGCATCACTTCTCAAGAATACCCAGATTTTTCTGAGGAGTTCTTAAAAGAGGATGAAATAGAATATCCTATACAAATAGGCGGAAAAGTTCGCGTTAAATTGAGTTTCCCTGCAGAAACGGGTAAAGAAGAGATTGAAAAAGTGGTATTAGCTCATGCAGACGTTATCAAATGGATGGATGGCAAACCCTTAAAGAAAATCATAGTAGTGCCGAAGAAGATTGTAAATGTGGTGGTTTAACCCACTTTATACAAATCTTAGCATTAAAAAGTAAGGCGGCATTTTGGAAATCCAAATGCCGCCTTTTCTTATACCTTATTTTCTATAAAAAGCTATAAAGAAGCCCAGTTTTGATATACAATAGGTACCGAATAAATTTCTTTCAAGGCGTCTCTGTATTTTTCTTCTAGGGCACTTTGAATCTGGCTAAACTTGGAGGCCTCAGAGATAAAGGAAAGTTTATGTACGGTTTCTTTTATTAGCTTTTCGTTATCAAGAATATAATGCTCTCGGGTGTAGTCTATTTCCACTGAAAAAGCAAAATTATCTCTTAAGAGCCATTCAGAAATTTGGCTTAAATACTCCTTATTATTGATTAATAAATGTACGAGAACCATAATTATAAATTTAATTAGTGGGTGCTAATAATCCAGCCGCCCATCTTTGTTTAAAATACGCTTTCAAATATTTCAGATTAACTTCTAATATCTTTTTTCGAGCATCAATGAGTTTGTTTTCTCTAGAAATAATCAGAAAAAGAGAACTCTCCCCTTGTGAGAATTTAAGTTCTTCATTGCGTAGCAGAAATCTGTAACTATCGGCCAGTTGACTCGCTGTACCTAGCTGATTCGCTAGTAAGTCTGTTTCAACGGCATACTGCCTAACTTTATTTTCAATATTCCAGGTTTTCTGCTCTTGAAGAAAGGTAGTCTCTTGAATTTTGAAGTTCGTTTTCGCAAACTTACCTCTTCCTTCTCTCAAAAATAAGGGAATTTTAAAATCGATACCAAATTTGTAATTGTTAGCCAAATATGGATTAACAGCATATTCCGAAGAGAAATAATCCTTCCCCAAAAGATTATATTTTAAGTCCAAAGTCGGCAGCATAGCCTGCCTGTTTAGTTGGCGTTCCACATCTAGCCCATCCAATTTGAATTGATACGTTTTAAGCTCCGGATGGTTTAATTTGGCTAAATATACCATCTCATCTATAGGCACCGCTTCTAGGTTGGTCGGCATTGGTTGTGGCCTTTCTGTTTCATTTAATAAATATGGGCTTCCATCAGTATCCCAAAGGAAAGCCGACAAGGCTATGGTGTTTTTCCTTAAATCTATATAGGCCTCTTGGCTGAGTAATTTGATATTTTGAACCTGTAAAAAAGCCTCAACCGTATCAACTCGTGCCTCAGCTCCATTATTAAATCCAAGTTTTGTCATTTCCAATCGCTTCTGGGCATTCATACCTTGTTCATTTAATAGCTCATAGTTTTGAAAAGATGCTGCCCATAGCCAATAAGCTTCAATGGCATCCAAATACATGTCATTGAGCATTTGACGCTGCTCTTCGGCACTTTGAGAAATCATCAATTCCGCCTGTTTTCTGGCTGCCCTCTGGCCATCCATCAGCAAACCCTTCAAAACAGGCAGTTCTAAACCAAAATAGGTGAGGTTACCTGAGGTCTCACGTGGATTTAAGTATTTGCCAGAAGTATATTCATTTCCTGCTTTAAGCCGCAAGGCATAAGGAGTTTGAACCTTTAATTCTGGATTCTGTGTATTATAGTATTGGTCTCCTGCTAAAGTCTTATTATCCGATTGGTAAGCTAAAACGGGGTCAAAGACACCTTTTGTAGCCAATAAATGAGCTCTAGATTGATTGACGTTTGCCTCCGAGATCTTAAAAGCAGGATGATTTTCTTCGAAAGTTGTTAAAAAGGTCTCAAAGAACAGCATATCCTGTCCCATCGAGAGAATCGGGAAGAAAAGCCATAGGTATATTATTCTTAATGTCATTTTGCTTTCGTTTTAGCGATAGAGCTTTCTGCCTGATAATATTCTGGTGGGAAGCCATTAATATTCCGCCATAGCTCATAATAGATTGGCACATCTTTGAGCAGAGAGATGCCTTTAGCTCCACCTCCCATTCTTAACGTAGTGGGCCATTTTCTTTCTTCAGCATCCTCCGCCACCAAAACTCTAAATTTCCCATTAAGGCTGCTGGAGGTTTCTACCATGGTTATTACACCTCCAAAAGTACCATAGCTGCTATTTGGCCAACCACTAAAAACAATCACAGGAAAGCCATCAAAAACTAATCTGACTTTCTGACCTATTTGAATTAATGGCAAGTCCATGGGTTCAATAAACATCTCTACGGCATAGCTAGGATTCACAGGAACTATCTCCACGATATTCTCGCCCTCTTTTAACATCTCTCCTATTCCTGATTTTCTAGCCTTCGTAATTTGACCACTTTGCGGAGCCAAAATATAATAGAGCTCACGTCTGGCATCATAATTAGCCAACTGATTTTCTAGTTTAGCTATTTCTGCTTCACCATTTGCCGCCAAAGAAATACTGCTGTATCGTTCTCCTTCCGTCTTTGACAGTTTTTCAAGGTAATCCTGAACCACGGTGTTTTTCTCAATTTGAAGATTAAGAAATTCCTGTTTGCTTTGCGTAAACTTATTTTCTGACGTATTCAGTTTTGCCAGTCCGTCTTGAAAAGCAATTCTACGTTTTTCAAAATCGGTTGTTGAAATGGCTCCACTGTCTAACATCGTTTGAGCAGCTTTAAACTGTCGGTTGTAAGCCAAGAAAGCATTATTCGCTGCTATCAGTGAAACACTATCACTCGCAATTTTCATTTTTTGCTGTCCTAACTTATTTTCTATGGATTGAAGTTTGAATTTCATGGCAGATTCTATAGCCGCCATCTGTTTTCCTGCTGTTTGAGCTTTTCCCTCGTAGGCATTAATGCTCCCCTGTTTGGCAGTTATTTGCTTTTGGGTTCTGTCTATTAGAATAGGGTCAAAATAATCCACTTTAACTTCGCCTAACTTTAAAATGGTATCTCCTTTTGACACAAAATCGCCTTCTTTCACATACCATTTTTCTATTTTACCGGGTATAATGGTGTTCAGTTCCTGAGGTCTATCTTCCTGCCTTAGAGTACTGACTTTACCCGTAGCTCTGATATTCTGTGTCCATGGCAGAAACAAAATCAAGGCAAACAATACTGCCATACCCATAAACCACTTGAACACTGAATTTTTCTGGTCTATTTTGTAAATCTCTGAAAATGCCTTTACACTTCCCCTTAAATCCTTCTTCAAGTAGGTGTTTCCTTCAAAATGATTATCCATAAGTCAATTTTCCGTTTTCGAGGGTTACGATCTGATTTACTAATTTTTCACAGTAACTGTCTTTTGATGTAAGAATTACCGTACTTCCATCCGCTTTAAGTTTGGCTGTTAATGCTTCTTTTTGCATTTGATTTAAATATCTAAACGGCTCTTCCATCAGAACAAGTCTATGCTTACATAGCAATGCTCTGGTAAGCAGAATCTGCTGCCTAATAACGGCAGGAATTCTTTTCCCTACAGGGTCTAGAACACTGTCATAACCATGAGGTAAACCTTCAATATAGCCTTGTAAGCCTGTAATTTCCGCAATGGATTTAACATCGGTCAAGCTGACACCCTTATTGTCCAGATTTAAATTCTGTAAAAGGGTTCCTTCAAAAATATTTTGCTGTCCAAGCAAAAAGCTCGTTTGATTTCTAATGGATTGCACATCATAATTTCTTATGGGTATGCCATCTATTAAAAGCTTTCCTTCAAAATTTTGAAAAGCCCCCGTCAAAAGCCTTAAAAGAGTTGTTTTTCCTGCACCACTTTCTCCTTTTATCAAAAGCCATTCTCCTTTTTTGATGTCTATATTAATATCTTTTAGCTTTAAATCAGAAGGGTAATATCCAAATGAAACATCTTCAAATTTGATAGTTACAGACTCCTTATTAGGATCTAATTTTACTGTTCCTGTAGGTTCAATATCTGCTTTAGCAACTTTATCTAACTTTTCTACAGCTGTTAGAGACTCGTAGACTTGATCCATATTTACGATCAATTTCTCTACGGAAGCTATGATGGCAATGATGACAATGTCTGATGCTATAAACTGGCCAATGTTAATTTGTTGTCTGGTAAGTAGGCTTACACCCAGTATAAGCATAGCTGCGGTAATAAGCAGTTTGAAGGATATCATGCTCCAGTATTGCACTTTTAGCGTCGCAAAGTGGTCTGTTCTGGCTCTTACATATTTTGTAATGATTCCATCTGTTTTATCCAGATGTAGCCGGGTCTCTCTGGCATATTTAAAAGATTTTATACTTCTGGCCATTTCTTCAAACCAACCCAAGGTCATATACTTATAGTTGGAAGTTTCCATAGAAGTTTTAAAGCCTTTAGCTGAAGTAAATCTGATAATCAGAATGACGATCAATAGTAAAACCAAACCAAAAGCTATAAAAAGAGGGTGATAAAAGGCCAGTAAAATGGTACCCAAAAGAATCTGAATAATGGAAGCCGGAATATCCACAAGAAGCTTGTGTAAGCTTTTCTGTAAACTGCCCACATCCATAAAACGATTGACCAGTTCTGGCAAATGATAAGCATCCAATTTGGAAATATCTAATTTTGGAAGCCTATGTGCATATTCCATGGCATATCTCACAAATATTTTCTGCTCAATTTTCTCAATAATCTCTAGTTGTTTAACCTGCAGCCAACCAGTTAAGAAAGTACCCGTGAGCACCATCGCTATTAAAATACCTATAGAAGTTGACATCTGTGCGGCCATCACAAAAGTGATGATACTCTGAATACCTAAAGGAAGAGAAAGGGCAACTAAACCTGCAAAAACGGAATAAATATAAATGGCAGAGATGTCTTTCTTATCCAACCAAAGTAGTTTGAATATTTTACTTATAGCCTGACTGATAGTGGTTTCTAAGTACTTTTCTTTTTCCATTTTTATCATAATTTGCACAAATGTAGTAAAACTTTACATAACGATAGCAATACTATTACAAATAGTAAGTTTACTTTGATTATTAGCATAATTACTATTATTTTTGATTCAAGATAAATACATCAATGCAGGGAAATTTCAACATTAAATTAAACGAGAAACTCTATCTTAAGGATCCTAACAGTACTTCTATAGGTGAAAAGATAGTACAAGAAGGTTTGAAAATGCTTTCAGTGAAAGGTTATGAGCATTTTACCTTCAAAAAATTATCTAAGGAGATTCCAACTACAGAAGCCACCATCTACCGCTATTTTGAAAACAAACACAAATTACTCATTTATCTGGTGGATTGGTATTGGGCTTTTATTGAATTTCAAGTGATGTTTCACTTGAACAATATGAAAGATCCAAAGGAAAAAATCAAGAAGATTATTGACCTACTGGTATGGGAAGACCAAGAGAATGCCTTTTTCAGTACTTTGGATCCAAAATCTCTTTACAATTTGGTTATAGCCGAAGGCAGCAAGACCTACCTATCCAAAGAAGTGGATGTCAATAATCAAGAAATGCTTTTTAAGCCATATAAGGACTTATGTGGTATGATAGCTGAAACTTTCCGAACGTATAACCCTCATTTCAAATACAGTCATTCACTGGCAAGTACTTTGGTGGAAACCGCTCATTTTCAGCACTTTTTCATGGAGCATTTACCCCGACTATGTGATTTTTCTGAGAATAAGGACAGAAAAGATTTAAAGAAATTCCTAGAAAGCCTCGTTTTTGGAACAATGAGTTTGAACTAGCCACCAATGATCAAATTGATATAAGTTGACTTTAAATTAGGCAAAAACTTGTTTGGGAACCTGTATCCTACCCTTAGCCCAATAGGTAAGTCAAACAAATTGAAAACGGTTTGGTCAAACAGAAACTCGGCACCAGCTGTTCTTAAATCGGTTTCCCCTCCTGAATCTTTTGCATGCGTCGTGTCAAAATAAAGGTTCATTCTTAAACGCTTTACATAGGTAATGCCATTGATCCCTAAATCAGGATATAATAGCGGCATTTTATAGTTAATGGATGTCCTATAAGCATTCTGAATACCAAAAATGCTATGTCCACGACCTAGCGAAAACGTATTTGGGAATCGGTAAAGGTTCTTGTTGCTTTCATCATAATAGGCTTGCTGAATCTCCAAACCATGATTGACACCAATTCCAGGTAACAAGATATTGGCTCCAGCCCTAAACATTTTGGCTATTCCAGTTTGAAAGGATTCTGCATAACTCAGGCTAACACTCCCCCCTAGTTTACTCTGCAGGTTTTTGTAAGCCTTTTGACGATTCACAGAAACACCACCTTTTAGCTCATAGAGTCCAAATTTAGAGTTAACGAACTCAAAGAAATTATCAGACCTAAACTGCTGAATGCCTTTCCAATTGGCCACCACATTTGTATTCCAAACATAGTTTCCTTTTATCATTTCTAATGGAACATTGAGCCCTATTGTAGCTTCCTGCTCGTCAAATTCCAAAATTCTATTTCCTTTGGCGGCTTCTACTTTTCTTCCTCTATACTCGTAAGCCACATTAAATTTGGCAAAATACTTTGCCATCACGTAGTCTATTCCATAGGCGTTTTCTCCTTCTGTGATATAACGGGTATAGTTTAAGACTAAGCTATTGGCTCCCAGAATATCATCCATATTCAGAAAAAAGTTGGAAGATGCCAAACTGGGTAAAGCACTGTTTTCTGATGAACCAAATGCTGGCAAAACTCCCCAAGAATGAAAGTTCCAACCTCTTAAAAAGCCTTTGTAAGGCTCGGCTTGATAGTTCTGTTCTTTTATATTGTCCAGTATACTCCCATTTTCAGGTAGGTTATTGAGGTCATTAAAAAAGTCTGTATTTTCTTTAAGATTAGTGGTTACTTCTTGAAAATTAACATCCGTTAAATCCATACTTGCCAAATGGTACCCTTTATCGGTCAGATTACTAAATAAAATTGTGTTACTCCTGTTGTTAAAGGAAGGATAGCCAGCTCCCACGGGAACAGAAGAGACTTTATAAAGACGTTTATCACCTGATTTTGACACCTTGTAAATATTATCTATTCCCGTAAAATTCCCCCTGAAGTAGATGTCATCTACGGATTCACTTAATTCCACCATAATGGCATTCATCCAGTTGGTAAGAAGCTCTTTTTGGTCATTAGCCAAATCGTGCTTTACGATGGCCAATTTCCCATCTTTTCTTGCCACATAAAACAACTTCATACCATCATTACTGTAAATAGGATACGCTAAATCCCAGTTCTCTTCATTACTGAAATCATTCTTTTTCTCACCCGTTTGGGTATTGAAAGCGGTTAATTCATAAACCAAATCCTCATTCAATATAATGGTCATAAACTCCTCAGCAGACGGACTGAGAGCGGCATAAAAATAACGGTCAGCGTCTTTTAACATCCTTTTGGTATCTGTAGCGAAGTCGTAATAAACAACTCTTGCAAAATCGACATTCGCCCACCTTGGATTGGTTTGATTTTCTAACCATAGTGCTCCTTTTTCGGCATAGGAAATGTATGGGTTATTAGAAATACCTATACTAGAAAGCGTACTTTCCTTTCCATTTATATCCCATTTAATCAACTTTGGTGTCACAGAAAATCCAGATTTCCTAGCAATCAAACTGCCATCGGCTAAGGTTTTTGGATAAATATAATTTACGACGCTTTTTGTTTTCGCGGTACTCAGTGAATCAAAACTTATTACATCTAAATCATGGATAAGTGCCTCTGTCTTCATTTCAAAATCTGCATAAGCGGCCTTATAAAGCTTTTTGGCACTCAATCCAGTATGTCTTTTAATAGCTCCAGAAAAAGGGTAAAAAGGAGGTTTCAAAAAATTAGCATCATGAATAACCTTTGACCAAACGTCATCCCCGTAAGTCTTTCTAGCATAAAGGTTCAAAACATATCCAAAAGGATAATGATTAGGCATTTTAGTCTTATAAGAACCGTTCCTCGATTTGTTATAAGAGAAATGCTTTCCTGCATAGAGGTTGGCTCTTAAATCAGCGGTAAAAGATGCCATCCTCCCTCTTCCGGCCTCCGTCAATAAAGATTCTGTCATAACCGCATCTCCCTCGGCAAACCAAGCGGGGTCCGTAAATCTTAAAACAGCAGACCATCCCCCTCTTCCTGTAATAAACCTTGCTAATTTTGAGAATCCCACATCTGCGTTACTATTTTGAAGCACATGCCTGTATTCATGAATTGCGAGTGCGTCTAACCAGTTATTTTGACCCAGAATATTCCAATTAGCAATTGGTGTCGTATATATTTCGCTTCTAAATGGCACACTAGCCACAAAACCATTTCCCTCCATACTCTTGCCATGAAGTATTATTGGAATAGGAGTAACCTTTGGCCCGATGGTGGTTTTATTGTTTTTATCAAGATGGTCAATCGTGGCCGCGAATTTATTGGCATAGCTTTCTAAACCTTTAGGATAAATTATCGTTGAATTTTCATTTTTGATTTGCATCCAGCGTATACTGGGAGGATTTTCGGAGTCTGCACTTGCCTGACCATAGGTCCAATTTGCGATGCAACTAAGCATCAAACAAAAGAATAATTTCCTCATATAATTAGAATTTCAAACGATAAGTTTGAGCTAAAAACCTTTTAGGGTTACCGATTTAATGAATCCAACGATTCAAATACCACATTAATTATGAATATCTCAAACAGATTTGAAATTGTACCGCTTAATTTCGAGGTCAATTCTTAGATTGATGCTAGTGAATTTTTATATTGCGTTCAGCAAAAAATATGATGCCATGTTAAAAAAAATCTACCTACTTATAACGGTCAGCTGTTTAGGTCTATCTGCACAAAAGACGACACCATCTTATTTTACAAAGGATATTGCTGCCATAGAATCTAAAATCATTGAATGGCGAAGAGACTTTCATACTCATCCTGAATTAGGAAATCAAGAGTTTAGAACTTCCGAAATTGTGGCTAAACATCTAGAATCTTTAGGCATTGCAGTAACTAGAAATGTAGCAAAAACGGGTGTTGTAGGTATTCTCAAAGGTGATAAACCCGGGCCAGTAATAGCCTTAAGAGCAGATATGGATGCTCTTCCAGTGACTGAAAGGGTGGATGTGCCTTTCAAGTCAGTGGTTATGGTGGAATATGCCGGTCAGAAAACGGGCGTTATGCATGCCTGTGGCCATGACAGTCATATCGCTATCTTAATGGCTACAGCCGAAGTGCTCTCAAAGCATAAAAGCGAGTTAAAGGGTACTGTTAAGTTTATTTTTCAACCCGCCGAAGAGGGTGTTTTTGGTGAAGGAATAGCTTTTGGAGCTGACCTCATGGTCAAGGAAGGCGTATTGAAAAATCCAGATGTAGATGTGGCTTTTGGATTGCATATAAACTCCCAAACACCTGCGGGCACTATTCTCTACAAACCTGGCTCTGTCATGGCAGGTGTAGATCAGTTTTACATCACCGTCAAGGGCAAGCAAACGCATGGGGCTTATCCATGGTCTGGTATTGATCCCATTATGGTTTCTTCACAAATCATTATGGGTTTAAATACCATTGTAAGTAGAAACGTCAATCTGATTAATAATCCTGCTGTAGTGAGTGTAGGAGCCATTCATGGCGGGAATAGGCATAATATTATTCCTGAAAAAGTAGAGCTAATTGGTACCATCAGAACTTTGGATCTAGAGCAGCGGAAGATGATTCATCAAAGAATTAAAACCATTGCCACCAATATAGCGGCAAGTGCTGGTGCAGAAGCGGAAGTATTGATAGAAGATGGCTATCCTGTAACTTATAATGACCCCGAACTTACTTTAAAAATGCTTCCCTCTCTGGTTTCAGCCGCTGGTATTGGTCATGTAAATGAGAAAGCCGCTGTTATGGGTGCAGAAGATTTCTCCTATTTTGCGAGGGAAGTTCCTGGTTTATTCTTCTTTCTGGGAGCGATGGAAAAAGGTAAAAACCCTGAAGACGTGGCACCACATCATACGCCTGATTTTTATTTAGATGAAAGTGGCTTTAAGGTGGGCGTTCAGGCATTTTGTAATCTTGTAATGGACTATTCAAACACAAAATAATGATAGCTAAAATTTTAAAAATATATGAACACGATCCCGATCCTCAAAAGATAGATGAGGTGGTAAGGTGCCTTAAGGATGGCGGTATCATTATATATCCCACAGATACGGTTTACGCCATGGGATGCGATATTTATCAGAATAGGGCGGTTGAAAAGCTGAGTGCATTGAAAGGGCTAAAGGTTAAAAAGAATAACTTTTCTATTGTTTGTAGTGACTTAAGTAATATTGCGGATTACGCCAGGGTTTCTAACAAGGCTTTCAAAATCATGAAAAAAGCTTTTCCAGGGCCATTCACTTTTATTTTACCCGCCACTGGAAAGCTGCCAAAGCTTTTACAAACCAACAGAAAGAATATTGGTATAAGAGTGCCTGATCATCCCATACCGAAGGCTATTGTGGAAGCATTAGGAAATCCCATCATCACCACTTCTGTTAAAGACGACGTGGACGATATGTTAGAATACCCAAACGAAATTGAAATCATCATTGCACAAAACGAACACAATGCAGATTTAATCATAGATGGAGGCTGGAGTGGCATAAATCCGTCTACGGTTGTAGATGCCACTGATGACGAATTTGAAGTAATAAGGCAAGGTATTGGAGATTTTGATATGCTATGAGGAAGTTTTTACTGATTTCTCTTTTTGCTGGAATTTGTTTTTTTTCATTTGCGATTAAAATTTACGTCGCAAATTATTTTTTGGCTAACGGGCTCGGTAGTCTTCCTTTTGTAATTCTTTTATTCCTGATTTATTCACATAAGCACCAATATGAACAAACCTTCAAACACATTTTTGCAGGTTTAATCATTACTCATTTCATTTTAGATTTAAAGTCTTTTTTTGAGAGTAAATTTCTAAATAATAATATCACTGTTACCATTGATGCTCTTTATGCCTTTGTATTTTATTTAACCTTTGTTTTCCTTTTTAAGAAAAGGGGGGCGGGTTTGTATACCAAAAGAAAAAAAGACTGGCTAATTAGCTTCCCGATTGGATTTGTATCTTTCCTAAGTTTTCAATATTTCTTTAACGCGAAAATTCAAGCCAGATACGAGCCCATTCTTGTTCTGCTAAGTACGTTCATTTCCTTTTTTATTGTTTTAGGATTAAATACGCCATTATCAAAAAACAGATATGTTGTTTTATGTTTTGGTCTGTTCTTTAATTTCATTGCGTTTTCTTTAGGTCTCTTGATATATCAAATAGAACCAAACGTAGAAAGTGAAATTTTAATGAAAGGTTTTTTTATGACGGGATTCTTTTGCCTTCTGGAGGCATTTTATGGCTATTTGGATGCCTTTGATAAACGAACTTAGGTGGGTCTTTTATGCTTCCATCTTCTATGACTCCACAACCAGTATTCTGGTGTATCTTTTATGTTTTGTTCTAAAATACGGGCATGCTTTTCTAGTATGTATCCTTCTGGTTCCTGCTTGGGAAATTCCGTTATTAACTCGAATGTAGACACATAATAACCTCTTTTAACGCGTGCTATCGAACAAAAAATCACTGGCATGTCAAATTTCTTTGCTATACTTTCTGTCCCATTAAAAAAAGAAGTTTCTTGGTTTAAAAAAGTCGTCCAATAGGAGCTTTTGGGTGGAGCCGATTGGTCATTCGCAAGGCCAATAATAGATGGCGTTTCGAACCCTTGCATTATTCGTTTAAAGGTTTTTGAGGTAGGATACATTTCTGTGCCAAACCTTATTCTCATTTTGTAAAACAGTCTGTCGAAATACGGATTTGATAACTCATGGTATGGTCCATTGCCATTGTGCTCAAAACCGTTACCTAGTCTTTGTGCCAAGAATTCGTAATTTCCATGGTGCCCCGTAGTAAGTACAACACTTCTATTTTCTTCGTACCATTTATGCATCAATACTTTATCATATTGGCATACAAACCTTTTATTCAGTTCTTTTTCTGAGATGGTAATACATTTCAAAGTTTCCAGAAACAAATCGCAGAGGTAATGATAAAAGCGTTTTTCTATGGATTTCCGCTCCGCTAATGACTTTTCAGGAAACGCATTTGCCAAGTTTTCACTAACCACCTTTTCCCTGTAACCTAGCAAGAGATAGATGATAGGATAAAGTATAATATCTGAGATAAGATAAAGTACCCAAAAAGGTAAAATAGAAATAAAGTAAATGAATGGAAGTGCCAAATAATACGCTAAGGCAGAAAAATTAATTTTGGGCATCTAAATAGTTTAAATAATCCTCTTTCGTATCTAAATCAATACCAGTCCCTAAAAAACTTATTTTCTTAGTATGAGACTGGTTTTCCTTTAATATCTGTCTCGCTCCAGAATCACCTTTTAAATTCAACAAAATGGTAAAAGTCTCTTTTTTGAAAAGGACGGGTACCCCAACGGTCTTTTTATATTGAGAAGCAACAATAAATTTATCGGTCTTTTTCGCCTCCAATATCATATGTTTCAGGTATTCCGAATTTACTTCAGGCATATCAGAAGTCATCACCAATACGGCGTCAATGTTCTTATTGAGCATATAAGTTCCTGCTAAACCTCTAATGATGGAACTTGCGATGCCTGTTTCCCAGAGGGGATTCTCAACAATATTAATTGGAAGGCCAGAAAGTTTTGGCATAATAAGGTCTTTATGTGCTCCTAAAACTACCGTAACCAATACGTTATCAACACTTAAAGCTTCCTTAATAAGCTTTACGACTAGTAAATCACCTTGAACGTCTAGTAATTGCTTTGGAACACCCATTCTTTTGGATTCACCCGCAGCTAAAATTATGATTCCTACTTTCATATTTATATCTTTACACAAAATTACAAGAAATTCTCACGGTCATATAATGATTATAGACTTCTTGTCGTTTGGAATTACGTGCTAACAAAATAAAATTTAACATGAAGATCTTCAAAAGATCCGCATTATTGCGGTTGGCTACTGTTGCCATTTCCTTTTTTCTAATATCATGCGGGGGTAAGGGACCAGATCCTAAAGGTAAAGTATTTGAGATTTACCTTGATTTCTGGAATACCACAGGAAAAACGCCAGAGGTTCGTTTCGACGAATTAAACACATCTAGAGAAATTAAAATCGATTTCAGTAAAACTTTTCAGGGAAGCTCTCAAGGTTCTTCTTTTACAAAGGTAGAGATTGACAACTTCAGAATTATAGATGACAATTCTAACAATTATAACATTGAAAACATCACCGCTTATGAGCTTAGAGATGGTGCATGGAAAAAAGATATCGAGTTCACGATGGACTTTGACCAATCTGAAGACATTTCTGTCGTACTGGTCTTAGACCGTTCTGAGTCTTTAGGACAAGATTTTACTACGATTAAATCTTATGCCAATAACTTCATAGATCAAGTTTTTAACGACAGAAAAGTGGTTAAAATGGGCGTTGTAGACTTTGCGGATGATGTAAAGGCACATCCACTTACTACCAACAGAGATGACCTTAAATCTTATGTTAGCAGCCTAGTTCAAGGGAAATTTACGACACTTTATAACGCCGTAGATATAGGAATAGACATGCTTCAAGATTCTAAATCTCAAAGCAAAGTATTATTCGTCTTTACAGATGGATCAGACAATAACTCTTCTCCTACGGTAACAGTAGATTACTTGTTAAACAGAATTAAATCTGACAAAAATGCCTACAAAATAACAAGTTTTGCGATTGGTCTTAACGGAGATGGTGGAGTAGACCAAACGATTTTAACTAAACTAGCTGGTAACGGAGGAACTGCCAGTTTCCCTAAAACAATTTCACAAGCTAAAGGAGTTTTTGAGAAATTCTCAAAAGTAATCTCCAATGTTTATAGCCTTGAATACCTTAGAAACCAACAGGTTATTCCAAGAAATACGCCAGCTAAACTAAAATTTGAGATTACTACTCTCAAGTAAGTGAGAAGCATTAAATAGATAGAAAAAGCTCTTTGGTTTAGGCCGAAGAGCTTTTTTTGTTTTAAAAGGTTCGATGACCAACTAATAAAAGTTAGGATCACTAGATGAACTTAACTCCCACTCCCTTAATTCGGCCATGGGAGACTCAAATCAAAACCGCATCCCCCAACATTCAAAAAAGATGATTAGAAAACTACGACGATTTAAACTCAAAACAGAAAAGAGACTTTTTTGATTTACCACTCCATAAATATTTGAAAATCAGCATTTAGTTATTATGAGTAATGGTTAAATTGAGTGTTATAGCTTATAAAAAAACTAACCATAGCCATGGATGCTAAATCAGATTTAGAGTATCTCCTCCGCGAAAAGTCAATAGAAATAGGTCATCTAAAAAAAGAATTGGAAATAGAAGCGGCTCTGGAAAGGGTAAGGAGTCGAAGTATGGCCATGCTCAAAAGTGAGGAACTGCTAGACTTGGTCAAAAAATTATATAAGGAAATTGAACCTTTTGGAGTTTCTACTTCTGGAATCACGATATCATTGTTTCGAGAGGAAGAAAACGCAATAGAGTGCTGGTTTGCCGACAATCTCCATTCCGACTTATTGCAGAGTTATAAAGTTGTAGGTCGAAAAAATAAGGTTTTTAATCAAATTTGGGAAGATTGGAAAAATAAAAATCCCCAAAGAATAGTATATCTGGAAGGAGAGGACAAAAAGGATTATGACAATTATGTTTTGGAAGAGACCGATTTTAGGAAACTACCCGAAGAATTAAAACAAAATATTCACGCTCATAATACGGTATGTTTTACCTTCAGCTATTTTAGGTATGGATATTTCGAATCCGTTGATTTAACAATGCTTAGTGAAGAGAATGCCCAAATATTGCTTCGCTTCGCCAAAGTTTTTGAACAAACCTACACCCGCTTTTTAGATCTCCAAAAAGCAGAAGCACAGGCAAAAGAAGCTGAAATTGAATTGGCTTTAGAAAGAGTTAGGGCCAGAACTATGGCTATGCACAAAAGTGAGGAACTAGGAGAAGTGGCAATTCTACTTTACAAAGAATTCAATTCCCTTGGAATTGGCAAGTTTTTCAACTGTGGTTTTGTCATAGTAAATGAAGATGAAAAAGTACAAAATGGATGGTTGACTCAGCCTGAGGGAACTTTTATTGAAGAGTTAAACCTACCATATCCAGGTGATACAATACTTAAAAAAAGGTTAAAGGCTTGGAAGGAAAGAATCCCAGTTTTTCATCAAAAAGTAGAAGGTAAGGTACTTAAAGTGCATCAGCAATACGTGAAAGACCGGTCTCTTTCTAAAAATGCAATGAAAAGTATTATTCCTTTCATGCCAGATCCCTGCCACTTTTACTGTGGAAACTTCGATGAAGGTTACTTGCATATAATAGCAAAAGATGAATTGTTGACAGAAGCCGAAACCATTCTTTCTAGGTTTACAAAAATATTTTCACAAACCTACACCCGTTTTCTTGACCTCCAAAAAGCGGAAACACAAGCCAGAGAGGCTGAGATAGAAGTTTCTTTGGAACGTGTCAGATCAAGTTCCATGGCCATGCACTCCGCTGAAGAATTGGCAAGCGTATCCTCAGTGGTTTATATAGAATTAAATAGACTAGGAATTACCAATTTCCAGTCTTGCGGATTTCATATCATTGATGAGCCAAATGAAATCCAGGAGGTTTGGAATTTTCATATTGACCATAAGCAACTAACCCGATTTCAAATGCCTTTAAAGGGTAATGATATTTTAGAAATCAGGTATCAGGCATGGAAAAAGAGTGAAAAGTTATTTCATCAAAAAGTAGGAGGCCAGCAGCTGAATGATAATCTAGAATATATTACGTCAAAGGAAATAAAATTAGGCAAGGCTTCTTCATGGATTGAAAAATATGGATTCCCAGATCCAGTCCACTTTCATTTCGGAAATTTCTCAAAGGGTTATTTACATGTTATTTCAGAACAAGAATTATCCGAAGAACATAGGACTATTTTAGGAAGATTCGCCAAAGTATTCGAACAAACCTACACTAGATTTCTTGACCTTCAAAAAGCAGAGGCACAAGCGAAAGAGGCAGAAATAGAACTAGCACTTGAGAGAATTCGGGCAAGAACGATGGCGATGCAAAAAACTGAGGAACTGAGTGAGGTTATTGCTGTTGTATTCGAACAACTCACCGCAATGGGATTCACTTCGGAAGGCTGTGACATTATAATTTACGATAGGGAAAAGTTAGATGCTCACTACTGGTTTGCAGGATTTGAAAAGGGAAGCGACCCCATGTCCTACCTTGTCCCCTACCATGAACACCCCTATTATCAGAGCCAGATCAAGGGCTGGAAAAACGGAGAAAAATACAAGGCGATTATATTCGAGGGAGACCTAAAGAAAAGATTTGACGATCACGTCTTTACCAAAACAGGTTTTAAGAATTTTCCGGAATCCAGAAAGAAATTATTGAAGTCTCTCAAATATACTGTTGTTCACGATGCATTTATGAGCCACGGCATCGTAGAAACTATTGACTTGAAACCAATCACTGATGAAAAGGTGGCTATTCTTCAGCGAATTGCAAAGGTCTTCGAACAAACCTACACCCGTTTTCTCGATCTCCAAAAAGCAGAGACACAAGCGAAAGAGGCAGAAATAGAACTAGCACTAGAGAGAGTTCGGGCTAGAACTATGGCCATGCAAAAAAGTGATGAGTTGTCTGAAGTAGCGGCACTTCTCTTTAGACAATTAAAGATACTCGGAGCTGACCTCTGGACCGCAGTTATAGCTTTTTGCAAAGAAGATGAGTTATTGGTTGAAAAATGGGGAGGTAGCCCTATAACAGATCAGATGTTTGACCCTCTGTTTATTCCATACAATGCTGATCATGGTGAACAAAGCATGTATGACACATGGAAAAACAAAATTGAACTCTACTCTTATATACAAGATGGAAAGGAACTTAAGGATATCTATGATCATCTTATGACTATACCTAGTTTCAAGGCAAGTTTTCAGAAAGTTATTGATGCCGGTAGACCACTTCCTGTGTGGCAGAAAAATCATGTTGCTTCTTATAAGTATGGTTACTTATTGATAGTTACTGAAGAGGAATTCGAGGAGGAATATGTCTTCACCAGATTCGCCAAAGTCTTCGAACAAACTTACACTCGTTTCCTTGACCTTCAAAAAGCGGAAGCTCAGGCAAAAGAAGCTGAAATTGAATTGGCATTGGAGCGAGTGCGATCCAGAACTATGGCGATGCACAAAAGTTCTGAATTAAATGAAGTTTCCGTTCTGCTTTACAAAGAACTGATGGCTTTGAGTGTTAGTGATTTTTTCAACTGTGGCTATGTAGAGCTTCTCGAAAAAGAGAAAGTTCAGTACGCCTGGCTAACACGGGATGATGGTACCTTTTTAGGTAAACTCGAACTTCCGCTCAAGGGAGATCAGATTTTAAATGCCCGGTACGGTGCCTGGAAAATGCAGAAGTCCCTTTTTTATCAAGAATTGAATTCGGTACAATTGAAAAAACACATCGCATTTATCAGTCCTCAATACAATAGCAAGGAAGCTGATGCGATTGTAAAGCGATTTCCCAATCCAACGATCTTTTATAACGCTAATTTCAAACACGGATACCTCCATCTAAATACGGGAACGTATTTAGATGACGAAGGAGAGTCAATTCTGATTCGGTTTACCCAAGTCTTTGCTCAAACCTACACTCGTTTCTTAGACCTTCAAAAAGCTGAAAAGCAGGCAAGAGAATCTCAAATAGAAGCAGCATTAGAAAGAGTGAGAAGCAGGTCTATGGCCATGCACCAATCTGAGGAGCTTAATTCAGTATTATCTACCATGTTCTCAGAGTTGACCCATCTTGATTTTGCCCTTGCAAGGTGCGTGATTTGGATATTTAATGAAGAAGATAAATCCTTTAAATGGTATTCTGCCAATCCGGAAGCTGAAATTGATATCTATCACATCCCATATAATAATTATAAAGTGATAAGTGATTATTGGGAAGCTTGGGAAAACCGTTTGTCAAGGTTGTATTATAACTTATCTGGAAAATTGAAAATAGGTATGGATGATTATCTTTTTAACCATACCGAAATGGCAAATATGCCAATGGAAGTAAAGGAAGGAATGAAGAAACCCCATCAGATTCATCTCTACAACACATGTAATGACTTTGGAGTGCTATTGGTATCAAGCGAAGTGCCACAGGATGATGAGATATTGTCGATTCTTGAAAAATTTGGCAATGTATTTAACCAAGCCTATACAAGGTTTCAAGACATCCAAAAAGCAGAAGCACAGGCCAGAGAAGCTGAATTAGAACTAGCATTGGAGAGAGTTAGAGCTAGAACTATGGCCATGCAAAAAAGTGATGAGCTGTCTGAGGTTGCTGCACTACTCTTTAAACAATTAAAGATGCTAGGTGCTGACCTCTGGTCCGTAGTAATAGCTTTTTGCAAAGAAGATGAGTTGTTGGTTGAAAAATGGGCAGGTAGCCCAATAGCAGATCAGTTTTTTGACCCTGTATTTATTCCATACAATGCTGACCATGGAGAACAGAGCATGTATGACACATGGAAAAACAAAGTAGAACTCTACTCCTATATACAAGAAGGAAAGGAGCTTAAGGATATCTATGATCATCTTATGACCATTCCAAGTTTCAAGGCAAGTTTTCAGAAAGTAATTGATGCTGGAAGACCACTGCCTGTATGGCAGAAAAATCATGTTGTTTCTTATAAATATGGTTACTTATTAATTGTTACTGAAAAAGAATTTGAGGAGGAATATGTCTTCAGCAGATTCGCCAAAGTCTTCGAACAAACTTATACTCGTTTTTTAGATCTGCAAAAGTCGGAAGCCCAAGTAAGAGAAGCCGAAATACAATTGGCATTAGAAAGAGTTCGAGCCAGAACCATGGCTATGCAGAAAAGCGATGAATTAGGGGAAGTAGTTTATGAGTTATTCACTCAAATGAATAGTACAGGTTTTGCAGAATGGGGTGCCGCCATAGCATTGGCAGATGAAACCAATCATGGTTTTGATGTTTGGTTTTCTACACCCTACAACCCCGTTTCACCAGAACGATACTTTTACCCAAATCACGGACACGAAGTAGCCAATACGCTCTGGATGACATATGAGAATCAAAATGATCTTCAGATTATTGAATTAGAGCACGAACAGAAGACACTATATACACAGTGGCTTTTTGAAAACACTAATTTAGGAACTATGTCGGAAGATGATAAAACAGAAATATTATCTCAGCCCTACGTAATGTTTTCTTCGGGTGCAATGAAATATGGTCTTCTAGAAGCTGTTAGCCATGTTCCAATGTCACCAGAATTAACAAAGCTTTTACCTCGCTTCGCCAAAGTCTTTGAACAAACCTACACTCGTTTTTTAGACCTTCAAAAAGCAGAAACACAGGCAAGAGAAGCACAAATAGAAGTAGGCCTTGAAAGAGTCAGAGCAAAGACAATGGGTATGCATAGTTCTAATGAATTATTAGAAATAGTGGATTTACTCTATGCCGAATTGTCTCAATTAGATGTTGAGCTTGCAAGGGTTGTATTATTAACTGTGAATCCCGAAACTTTAGGAATGCTTTGGTGGATGGCAAGTCCTGAAAAAGAAATAAAGACACATGGGTTTTTAGTGCCATCAAATGGGCTACCAATGACGTTGTCAATGATTAAGGCTTGGGAAAATAAAACAAGTGAATGGAGCTATCAATTAGTTGGAAAAGATAAAAAAACGTATGATAAGTTTCTTTTTACTTCATCAGAACTATCAAAACTGCCTGAAGAAGTTAGAATAGCGATGTCTGCTGCTAAGCAAATGTATGTTTCGGGATACTGCAATAATTTTGGATTATTAACTACATCTACAATAGAACCTCTTTCTGTAGCCAATTCAATTCTTTTGACTCGCTTTGGTCAAGTCTTCGAACAAACCTACACCCGTTTTCTTGACCTCCAAAAAGCAGAAGCACAGACCAAGGAAGCACAGATAGAGGCTGCATTGGAAAGAGTGCGAAGCAGAAGTTTGGCAATGCACCACACCTCAGAAATTCAAGCGGTTATCCACACTGTACATGAAGAGTTGCTCAAATTGAACATTTCCATTGTTGGGGGCTCTTTTGTAGTTATCAATAACGATATTGACCTAGAGCTGAGTGCATGGGGGGCAGGAGGTACAGCTGATACTTCAACAGAAGTTTTTATACCAAATTTTGGAAAACCGTTTACTACCAACTTGCTAAAGGGTATTCAACAAGGTCCAGGTTTTTTTACTGAAGAATTTACAAATCAGGAAAAAATTGAATACTTCAAAGCGTTGTTTGAACTCGAACCCTGGTCGGAATTAACAACCGAACAGAAAAAAGAAGTTCTTGAAAGTAAAGGAGGATATACCAGGTCATGTTGCGTTTTGAATCATACGAGTATTTTTATCATTAATCAAACGGGGAGAAAGTTCTCAGAGGAGGACAATGACATCCTTAAACGTTTTACCAGAGTCTTCGAACAGACTTACACCCGTTTCCTTGACCTCCAAAAAGCAGAAACGCAGGCCAGAGAGGCAGAGATAGAGGCTGCTTTGGAGAGGTTAAGAAGCAGAACTATGGCCATGCAAAAAAGTGAAGAACTATTAGACGCTGCATCGCTATTCTATAAAGAGCTTTTAAAATTTGGTATAACAAATCATACAAGTGGATATGTTTTAATGGATGCAGAAGAAAAAATTGGCTGGAGTTATATATCTAATCAAATGGATGGTACTGTATTACCAAAACCAATGGGCATACCTCATCAGGAGACTGAAGTAATGCGTTCGATTACAAAAAGCTGGAAAAGGCAAGAGCCCTTTTGTCTCATCCAGCTGAATGAAAAGGAAACCATAACCCATCAAACTTTTATTGCTGAACGCACCATTAATTTTAATCTAACAGCTGAGGAATTAATTGCAGCCACTCCTAAAAGGTTAGCCCTTCAGACATTCAACTTTAAACAAGGGTACTTATTAATTGTAGGAGCTGAACCATTATTGGAGGCTCGAATTGAAATATTAATACGTTTTGCAAAAGTATTCGAACAAACATATACTCGTTTTCTTGACCTTCAAAAAGCCGAAGCTCAGGCGAGAGAAGCACAGATAGAAGCGGCACTTGAAAGAGTGCGAAGCCGTACTATGGCCATGCAGAAAAGTGAGGAACTGTCCGAAACCTCCTTTTTATTAGACAGCCAAGTAAGAGCATTAGGCATCAAAACTTGGGGATGTGCATTTAATATTTATCAAGAAAATGATTCCATGGAATGGTTTGGTAATGAAGCGGGCGTATTACCTAAATACATTGTACCACGGGTAGGTATTTTTAAGAAATATTATGACCATGGTAAAAAAGAAAATTCATTTTATGTACAAGAAATAGCTGGTAAAGAATGTGTGGCTCATTATGAATTTATGAGTAACCTTCCCATTATAGGAGAAGTTCTTAAACAATTAAAAGTATCAAATGGGTCCTATCCAGAATATCAGATTGACCATGTGGCCTATTTCAAATATGGTTATTTATTGTTTATAACAATAGAGCCGGTGCCTGAAGCTCACGATATTTTTAAACGATTTGCTAAAGTATTCGAGCAGACTTACACTCGTTTCCTAGATCTTCAAAAAGCGGAAGCACAAGCAAAAGAGGCTACAAAACAGGCATCCTTAGAAAGAGTTAGAGGAGAAATAGCAAGTATGCGATCTACTACAGATTTGGAGAGAATAACGCCTTTGATTTGGAACGAGCTGAAAACTCTCGGTGTGCCGTTTATACGATGTGGGGTTTTTATTGTAAATGAACAAATGGAGCATGTGGTAGTTCATTTATCGTCTTCAGAAGGACAAGCACTTGGTGTTTTAGACCTAGCATTTGAATCCAACGAACTTACTACAAAAGCAATTCGGAGCTGGCGATTAGATGAAGTTTATCATCAACACTGGAATCAAGAAGAGTTTCTTAATTGGACAAAATTGATGATAAAAGCTGGGCAAGTCAAAAGTAAGAAAACATACCAGGGCATGGAGAATGCTCCTGAATCTCTAGACCTTCATTTTATTCCTTTTACTCAAGGGATGCTTTATGTTGGTTCTGTTGATGCTTTAGGAAAAAATGAAATAGACCTAGTGAAATCTTTAGCTGATTCATTTGCCATAGCCTATGCCAGGTATGACGATTTTATACAGCTAGAAAAGGCCAAAGAAAGTATTGAAATAACGCTTTCAGAGTTAAAATCCACTCAAAAACAACTCATTCAATCCGAAAAAATGGCTAGTCTAGGTGAACTCACCGCTGGCATTGCTCATGAGATTCAGAATCCACTAAACTTTGTCAATAACTTTTCAGAAGTGACCAAAGAGCTAGCTGAAGAATTAGAAGAAGAGGGAGAAAAGGGGAACGGAGAAAGGGACAAGGAATTAGAGAAAGAACTGATACACGATATTAAGGAAAACTTAGAAAAGATTAACCATCACGGAAACCGAGCCAGCAGCATTGTAAAAGGTATGTTAGAGCATTCCAGAACAAGTTCTGGTAAAAAGGAACTAACTGATATCAATGTCTTGGCAGATGAATGTTTAAGGCTTTCGTATCATGGTCTCCGTGCGAAGGATAAAGACTTTAATGCAGAAATGGTCACAAACTTTGACCCTACCCTTCCCAAAATTGAAGTCATTCCACAAGATATTGGGCGAGTGCTTTTGAATTTGATTAATAATGCCTTTCAGGCCGTGTCCGAAGAAGCCTTAAAACGAAAGTTAAAGTCGTATGAAAATGCGGACAGCTATAAGCCAACAGTCTCCATCAAAACAGAGCTCACAGCCCAAGGCCAACTGCTCATAGCCATAAAAGACAACGGCCCAGGCATCCCAGATTCCATCAAAGACAAAATCTTCCAGCCCTTCTTCACCACTAAAGACACTGGAAAGGGTACGGGTTTAGGGCTGAGTTTAGCTTATGATATTGTTAAGGCTCATGGTGGGGAGTTAAATGTTCAATCAATCATAGGTAGCGGTTCCAGTTTTACTGTTAAAATTCCTTTAAAGTCAAAATAGCATGAGAATACTACTTTATACACTATGTATTGGCTTTTTTAATTTCTCCGTTTTTGCTCAGCAAATAAAAAAGGATTTGGGCCTAGTGGTTGATAGTTTAATATTTGAAATTCAAAATACTAAAAATGATAGTCTAAAGTCGGAGTATTTATTACAGCTTTCAGAGCTAACCCAGATTTATAACCCAGATACCTCGATTTATTTTAGTAAACAAGCGTATGACTTAGCTAAAAAAATTAATAATATTCCTGTTCAAGCGGGGGCATTGGGTTTTATATCAACTGCATATTTTTATGATGGAAATTTACCCAAAGCCGTGGAGATTGCATTGGAATCTATTGAGCTGGGTAAGCATATTCCAGGTCGCATTGGGGGAGGTGTTGGACCTGCGTATTCAATTCTTGGGACAATTTATGTACAAATAGGAGATTATGATAGAGCCTTTAAATACCTAAATAAATTAATTGCCCTCGGTGAAAATGACTTAGTGGGAGTAGCTTTTGGCTATTTTAATCTGGCCACGCTTTATGAAAAGCAGAACAAACTGGATTTAGCGAAGCATTATTTGAAAGAATCCTATGAGGTTTTTGGGGCTTTAAATTATAGCTTTTATCCAAAGGTTTATGATGCTTATCCTCTATGGTATAACTTAAGAGCAAGAATTTATTTAAAAGAAGGAAAACCAAAGCTGGCACTGGCAGATTATTTCTACACTTTAAATATGACCTTGCGTAATAATGAACACTTTTTCTCTTCTGGAAGCTACAATGATATTGCATTCTTTTATAAAGGAAATAATCAACTTGATTCTGCGGTATTTTTTGCTAAAAAGGGATTATTAGAGGCTCAGGAAAATACGATTAAGCCTGAAATTATTAGGGCATCTGAATTTCTAGCGGAATATTACGACACTAAAAATCCTGCTCAAGCCTTATCTTATATTAAACTAGCCAATGAAACTCGAAATTCATTTTATGGTGCAGGTAATATGCAGGTAATGAGAGATATAATTGAAAAAAATGATAAAAAACAAGCAGAAATAGAAGCTACTGAAAAGGCTAGTAAAAATCGCCTAATAATAGGTGGGATTTTAAGCTTTGCCATACTATTACTAGTTACGGCCATCTTTTTATATAGGAATAATCTAACGAAACAGAAGGCAAAACTTAAAATAGAAAGTGCCTTTGACCAATTAAAATCCACCCAAGACCAGCTTATCCAATCCGAAAAAATGGCGAGCCTAGGAGAACTAACTGCAGGTATTGCCCATGAGATTCAGAATCCTTTGAATTTTGTAAATAATTTTAGTGAGGTGAGTGAAGAAATGATTGAGGAAGTTTTGGGAGAAAGGTTAAAGGTTAAAGGTGAACGGGATGAGAATCTTGAAGAAGAAATATTAGGAGACATAAAAGAAAATCTCTCTAAAATCCACCACCACGGAAACCGTGCCAGCAGCATCGTAAAAGGCATGTTAGAGCATTCTAGAACTAGTTCTGGCAAAAAGGAACTGACCGATATTAATGCTTTGGCAGATGAATATCTGAGACTTTCGTATCATGGACTCCGAGCGAAGGATAAAGACTTTAATGCTGAGATGGTAACAAACTTTGACCCTACCCTACCAAAGATTGAAGTCATTCCGCAAGATATTGGACGAGTACTTTTAAACTTGATTAATAACGCATTTCAAGCCGTAGATGAACAAGCAAAAAAAGGCATTGAAGGCTATAAACCCACCGTCACCGTAAAAACGGGGCTCACAGCTCAAAGCCAAATGCTCATAGTCATAAAAGACAACGGCACAGGAATCCCTGACTCGATAAAAGACAAAATCTTCCAACCATTTTTCACTACCAAAGACACGGGAAAAGGAACAGGTTTAGGACTGAGTTTGGCCTATGATATTGTGAAGGCTCATGGTGGGGAGTTGAAGGTGGAATCATTTGAAAGAGAGGGTTCAGCATTTATTATTAATCTCCTTTTAAAGGCATAAAAAATAAAAGCCATGATAAAAACCTTTGCATTATTTATTCTAATGACATTTATCTGTAATGCTACTATTGCCCAATCCGTGGAAAAAGTGGATAGCCTGAAGATTGAATTGGCCAATGCCAAACATGATACCATTAGGGTAATAGTTTTACAACAATTATGTGCCAGCTTTCGCTACTCAAACATTGACTCGGCCATTTATTATGGGGAAAAAGCCTATTCATTAGCTACCGACATTAATTTCTACAAAGGACAAGTAGTAGCTCTTGGTTTTGAGGCTTTCGCTTTTGTTAATTATGGTGATCTGTCAAAAGCTCTTGAAGTATCATTCAGGGCTTTACAAATAGCAAAAGATAAAGATTTGAAGTCATTCACTGGTCCGGCATTAAGAAACATAGGAACTATTTACCAGTTATTAAAAGATTACCCAAAAGCCTTACATTATTTTCAGGTACAACTTGCCGTAGAAATGTCCAAGGGCTACGCTTGTTCACATCTTGGGTCACTGTTTCTGGACATGAACCAGCTGGACTCTGCATCTTATTATGCTGATCTGGCACTTCATAATTTTGGCATGGAAGATGACGCTGAAATATTTAGAATTTTAGGCGATATAGCCTTAAAAAAGGGAAATTTTCCCCTTGCATTCTCTTATTTTCAAAAAGGCCTACAAAATTCTCTTACAAGAAATGAAACAAGTTGGACAGCCGATTTATATAACAGGCTTTCCATTTATTATCAGGAGACCAATAAACCCGACTCAAGCATTTTTTATGCAAAGAAAGGGCTTCAAACAGCAAAATTACACAGTACAAAAGGAGCTATGCTGGAGTCTGCCACGCTGCTTTCAAAATTCTATGAACCCTTAGATTCCAAAGAATCACTCCGATATTATAAGATGGCTACAAGCATAAAAGACAATTTGTTTGGTGCGGGAAATATACAGGCAGTTCAAACAATGATAACCCGGGAAGAAGAAAGGCAAAAAGAATTTGAAGCTGCAAAACAGGAAAACCTTAATCGTATTCGATCCTATGCAATGCTGGGAAGCATTTTCACTTTACGCGTTATTGCTTTTTTCCTTTTTAGAAATAGTAGATTGAAGCAAAAGGCGAAAAAGAATATAGAACTTGCTTATGACCAATTAAAAGCCACGCAAGCCCAACTCATCCAATCAGAAAAAATGGCAAGCCTTGGAGAGCTTACTGCTGGCATTGCCCATGAGATTCAGAATCCTTTGAATTTTGTTAATAATTTTTCCGAAGTAAGTTCTGAAATGCTGGACGAAATGGATGAAGAGCTAAATAAAGGAGAAATAGAAGAAGCCAAAGCTATTTCCGCTGATTTAAAACAAAACTTAGAAAAGATAAACCACCACGGAAATCGAGCCAGTAGCATTGTAAAAGGTATGTTAGAGCATTCCAGAACGAGCTCAGGTAAAAAAGAACTGACTGATATCAATGCCTTGGCAGACGAATATTTAAGACTTGCGTATCATGGTCTCCGTGCGAAGGATAAAAGCTTCAACGCAGATTTCGAAACCAACTTTGACTCCACCCTACCCAAGATTGAAATTATTCCACATGATATCGGAAGAGTACTTTTAAACTTGATTAATAACGCATTTCAAGCGGTTGATGAACAGGCGAAAAGGGGAATTAAAGGCTATAAACCAACCGTCTCCTTAAAAACGGAGCTCAAAGCTAATGCCTCAATGCTCATAGCCATTACCGATAACGGACCAGGCATCCCAGACTCCATCAAAGACAAAGTCTTCCAACCTTTCTTTACCACTAAGGACACTGGAAAAGGTACTGGCTTAGGACTGAGTTTGGCTTATGATATAGTGAAGGCTCATGGTGGGGAGTTAACAGTAAAAAGCAAAGAAAATGATGCTACAAATTTTATTGTCACCTACCTTTAACTCAAATTAAGCTATGAAAACCATTGCACTTAAAGCCCTAATAGCCTTTTCTGTGCTGTTTCTTTTTACAAAAGGACACGCTCAAGACGGGATAGCCACAATAAAAGATGTTCCAATTGAAGGTGTGAAATTATCTGGTGAATGGAAATTCCGGAATGGCGATAATGTAAATTGGAGCCAATTGGGTTTTAATGATAGTAATTGGAAAACTATTGACCCTTCTCAGGATGTTAAATTGGTCTCAGAAGTATGGCAATCGGATATTTGTTGGATTAGGCTTCATTTTATACCCGACAGTAGCTTGCTGAGTAAGTCATTAGTTTTAAAAATTGACCAAAGTATTGCTTCTGAAATCTATTTAAATGGTGAGTTCATTGGGAAGTATGGATCTGTAAAAAATGGAGATAATAAGGTCATCGCGGTATCCCCCTTGCGAGCTAGCTTTATCGGATTTCCTTTAAAAAACACTGGTGAAAATGTACTCACGGTTCGATTTTCTTTACAAAAAGATTTTCATTATACCCAATTTGCAGGAAGGCCAAATACCCTTTTTAATGCTACTATAATTGATGTGTCGAACATCGATAGTGTGATTGCAAGCAGGAACATAATGTATTATCATTTTCTAAGAGTTGGGATTTTTTTAATTTTGACCATCCTCCACTTAGGGTTATATTTTCATGACAAAACCCAAAAATCAAATCTTTATTTCTCGCTTTTCTCACTTCTATTGATAATCAGTAATTTCATTGACGGGATGGCATATTGGTACATTCCTGAATTAGAAACAAAATTGTTTCATCTTTCTTATGCACTTCCTTTCCAAAATCTGGCCTATTTAGTCCTTCTACTCGCTATATACGATGTGTATAGTCAAAGAAAGACTGTAATATTCTGGATGATTTCTTTATTCACTCTAGGTACAATCATTGTACCTTTTGTTATTTATGAAACTGGCAATTCCGCGGCTTTTATCCTCTCAATTATTGTCAGTTTGGATATTATTAGAACTTCTTCGCAAGCCTATAAAGCCAAACATTCAGGAGCCTTAATTATTCTAATATCTGGTTTGGTGTTATTGTTAAGTTTCCTTGCCTTCTATCTTTGTGTTTATGGTATTCTTAACTCTGGGCATAACTTTATGTTCGGTCATTTCTATTTTAATCTTGGATTAATTTGTTTGCCAATTGGAATTTCACTCTACCTCGCTCTAGAGGCATCTAGAAAAAGTAAATCCCTTAAAGTAAAAATAGGCGAGGTGGAAAAGCTTTCATTGGAAAAGGAAGACATACTAACTTCTCAAAATGAAGAATTAGAAAAGCAGGTTACAGAGCGAACTTCAGAACTTAGCCAATCACTTTCAAACCTTAAATCCACCCAAGCTCAGCTCATACAATCCGAAAAAATGGCAAGCCTCGGAGAGCTAACCGCAGGCATAGCCCATGAGATTCAGAATCCATTGAACTTTGTCAATAATTTTAGTGAGGTGAGTGAGGAAATGATTGAGGAAGTTTTGGGAGAAAGGTTAAAGGTGAAAGGTGAAAGAGATGAAGCTTTGGAAGAGGAAATTTTAAAGGATATAAAAGAGAATCTTACGAAAATTCACCATCACGGAAACAGAGCCAGTAGCATTGTAAAAGGTATGTTAGAACACAGCCGAACTAGCTCTGGCAAAAAGGAACTGACTGATATCAATGCTTTGGCGGATGAATATTTAAGGCTTTCTTATCATGCCAGCCTGTCCGGCAGGCAGGGTCTCCGTGCGAAGGATAGGAACTTTAATGCAGAAATGGTCACAAACTTTGACCCTACCCTGCCGAAGATTGATGTCATACCTCAGGATATTGGACGAGTGCTTTTAAACTTGATTAATAACGCATTTCAAGCCGTAGATGAACAAGCAAAAAAGGGAATTGAAGGCTATAAACCTACCGTCTCCTTAAAAACAGAGCTCAAAGCTAATGGCTCAATGCTCATAGCCATCACCGACAACGGCCCCGGCATTCCCGACGCTATCAAAGACAAAATATTCCAACCATTTTTCACTACTAAACCTACAGGCAAAGGAACTGGCTTGGGATTGAGTTTGGCTTTTGATATTGTGAAGGCCCATGGTGGGGAATTGACTGTAGAAAGTGAAGTAGGAAAAGAAACGGAGTTTATTATTTCATTACCAATTAATATTAAGTCATGAAAACCAAAGTAGTAATCCTCTTTTCATTGTTGGTTTTTTACGGAATTTCTGCTGCTCAAAACATTACAGATGTATCAACAGAGAGCCTTAAGGGACTGTTAATATCATCAAAAAAAGACACTACGCGTATTAAAATAATAAGCGAATTATGCAATCGATATAAATTTAATAAACCAGATTCTTCCATTTTTTACGGGAAGATGGGCCTAGAATTGGCCGAAAAAATCAACTCTAAAATGGATGAAGTAGTTATTCTGCATAATATAAGTATAGCCTATATAACGGTTGGTAATGACTCTAGGGCACTTCAAATGACTCTTCATGGAATTAAAATTGCCGACCGTGAATCCTTTCTGTATGATAAAGGAAGGCTATTATTGGATTTGGCCACGATTAAGAGCAATTCAGAAGATTATCAGAGTTCCATAAAATTTTTACGAGAATCTAAAGAACTCTTTGATAAAAGTGGGTCGGATAGATTTTCAACTATTGCAGAAATTCGATTGGCAAGAACCTTTTCTATAATCAACCAGCTAGACTCCGCTTTGTACTATGGAAAATCGGGAAATAGAAAAGCAGAAGAATGGGAAGTTGCATTTTCAGAACTTGCTTTGGGAGAAATTTATGTCAAAAAAGGTGATTTGAATCAAGCACTTTCCAATTATCGCATGTCGCTTGGTTTAGCGAAAAGTGATGATGGTAAATGCAATGCTAATTATGCTATTGCTAAAGTATTCCAAAAAACGGGCTTGGTTGATTCCTCTATTTTATACGCTCAAAATTCACTAGAATTAGCCAAAGAAAATGGGCTGAGTTCGCACATTATAAATTCGTATAGAATACTCTCTGAATTGTTCGAGAAAAAAGATTTAAAAAAAGCATTAGAATATAATAAAAGTGCATTTGCTGCGAAAGAAATTCTTGATAAGCTGAGAACCAAGACTGCGTTGGAAGCTTTTGTTGACTATGATGATCAAGAAAGACAATACGAACTGGAATCGGCCAAAGCTGATTACAATAATAAATTGCGGCAAAATATATTTCTTGGTAGCTCTTTAATCTTAATGCTGATCGCCTTCTTTTTATATAGAAATAACAGACAAAAGCAAAAAGCCAAACAAAAAATTGTAATAGCATATGATCAACTAAAATCCACCCAAGCCCAACTCATCCAATCAGAAAAAATGGCAAGCCTCGGAGAGCTTACTGCAGGAATAGCCCATGAAATACAGAATCCATTAAATTTTGTGAATAACTTCTCAGAAGTAACAGAAGAACTAGTGGAGGAATTAGAAGAAGAAGGGAACAAGGAGAACGGAGAAAGGGATAAAGGATTAGAGAAAGAATTGATTTCTGACATCAAAGAAAACCTAAAGAAAATCCACCACCACGGAAACCGAGCCAGCAGCATCGTAAAAGGTATGTTGGAGCATTCCAGAAGTAGTTCTGGCATAAAGGAATTGACAGATATTAATGCTTTGGCGGATGAATATCTAAGATTGGCATATCACGGTCTCCGTGCAAAAGATAATGACTTCAATGCAGAAATGCTTACAAACTTTGACCCAAACTTGCCAAAGATTGAAGTCGTTCCACAAGATATTGGGCGTGTACTTTTGAATTTGATTAATAATGCTTTTCAAGCTTGTATCGAGCGAAGCTCTGATACACGCACTGAGCCTGTCGAAGTGCCGTTATCTACCTCAGAGAATGATAATGTGACTTCGAGAGCACTTCGACTTAGCTCAGTGGACTCCTCAGTCACCTCCCCATATAAACCAACTGTAACAATATCTACGAGCCAAGAGCTAACGGCTAAAAGCCAAAAGCAAATAGCCATAACCATAAAAGACAACGGCTCAGGAATACCAGACGAAATCAAAGACAAAATTTTTCAACCCTTTTTCACTACGAAGGAAACAGGAAAAGGTACAGGTTTGGGTCTAAGTTTGGCTTATGATATAGTTAAGGCACATGGTGGAGAATTAAAAGTAGAGTCAGAAGAAGGAAAAGGAAGTAAATTTCAAATTCTATTACCAATCAATTAAGATGAAAAAGTATTTAAGCACACTTCTATTTTTTTTGCCTTTAGCCATTTTTGCTCAACAAAGCGAAGTCATAAAAATAGACTCCTTGCCTCAAAAAGGCATTTTATTAGATAAAGGCTGGAAATGGCACACAGGCGATAACCCTGATTTTGTAAAAACTGACTTTGATGATGCATCTTGGGAGAGCATTGACCCTACGAAAAACATATTAGATATACCTCAACTTTGGGCTTCGGATATTGGCTGGTTTCGTATAAAGTTTAATGTGGATCGTTCGCTACAATATAAGCCATTGGTATTATTGGTAAGGCAGACTGGAGCGGCAGAATACTTTCTAAATGGAGAGGCTAATGGTGGGTTTGGTGAATTCAATAAAAATCCAGAAAACATAATTGCCGAGGAACCTTTAATTGGCAGCTATTTAGCTTTGCCTATAAAAGAAACAGGGGAACAAACGCTGGCAGTAAGGTTTGCTCTTCAAAAAAACATCCCATATTATGGCAAAACAACATTTATGGGTCTTCGTAATGACGCTTTAAATTTAAAAATTATAGATGCTAATGCAGTTAGCTCTTTGTTACAGAATAATGTTCTTCCTTATTACATTTTTGCCAGATTTGGTGTATTTCTTCTTCTTTCTATCTTTCATCTTGCTTTGTTTTTTTATGCTACCTCTCAGAAAGCAAATCTATACTTCTTTCTTTTTAATTTTTTTATTGCTTTAGCCGCTCTTGGAGAAGGCCTTGCGAAATTCCAACTCCACGTGGCACATAATAAGGAGTTCGTAAGTTATTTCTACCTTTTTTTTGGAGTTATAGGATTATTGTTTTGCTTAGTTGCACTTTATAAGACTTTTCACAAATCATTGCCTATTACATTTTGGCTAATTACAGTCCTGGCAATAGTTCCATTAATATTAACTGCTTTCGATTACCACTTCGCATATCTAATTAATATGCAATTAATTGCCTTACTGGTTAATTTAGAAGCGATACGCCAGGCTTTTATCGCCTTAAAAGACAGCCGACGTGGTTCTAAAATCGTTTTTGCGGGATGTCTTAGTTTTATTCTGTTGTTGATACTTTTCTTTATTATGATTTCTGGAGTACTCCCTTCAGGTCCGAATGACATTTATAAGGACCTCGCATTTAATCTGAGTGCTATAAGTATTCCTATTTCTTTTGCTATTTTTCTGGCTGGAGAGTCCTCCTATTTTAATAGGACTTTACAATTAAAATTAGTCGAGCTAGAGAAACTCTCAACAGAAAAACAACAAATACTTAGTAAACAGAATGAGACACTGGAAAGGCAAGTAGCAGAAAGAACTTCCGACTTAAGAGCTTCGCAAAAACAACTCATCCAATCAGAAAAAATGGCTTCTTTGGGCGAACTTACTGCAGGAATTGCTCATGAGATTCAGAATCCGCTAAACTTTGTTAATAATTTTTCAGAGGTTTCAAAAGAACTCGCAGAAGAGTTAAAAGAAGAAGCAAATAAAGAAAACTTTGACAAAGGTCTAATAGCTGAAATAGCGACAGATATTGCTGAAAATCAAAAGAAAATACACCACCATGGTCAGCGGGCAAGTTCCATCGTAAAAGGTATGCTAGAACATTCCAGAACCAGTTCTGGTAAAAAGGAATTGACAGATATAAATGCTTTGGCAGATGAATATTTAAGATTATCGTATCATGGACTGAGAGCTAAGGATAAAGACTTTAATGCTGAATTGGTCACAAACTTTGACCCAAACTTGCCGAAAATAGATGTCATTCCTCAGGATATCGGACGGGTGCTTTTGAATTTGATTAATAACGCCTTTCAAGCCGTTGACGAGCAATCTAAGAAAGGGATTGAAGGCTATAAGCCCAAAGTTTCAGTAAAAACAGAGCTAACAGCTAATAGCCAAAAGCAAATAGCTATAAAAATATCCGACAACGGCCCAGGAATCCCAGACGCCATCAAAAACAAAATCTTCCAACCATTTTTCACCACTAAAGACACTGGAAAAGGAACAGGCTTAGGATTGAGTTTGGCTTATGATATTGTGAAGGCTCATGGAGGGGAACTAAAAGTAGAGTCAGAAGAAGGAAAAGGAAGTAAATTTCAAATTCTATTACCAATCAATTAAGATGAAAAAGTATTTAAGCACACTTCTATTTTTTTTACCTTTAGCCATTTTTTCTCAGCAAAGCGAAGTCATAAAAATAGACTCCTTGCCTCAAAAAGGCATTTTATTAGATAAAGGCTGGAAATGGCACGTGGGAGATAATCCTAAATACGCCAAAGCTGATTTTGATGATTCGGCTTGGGAGGGTATTGACCCTACGCAAGATATTATGGATTTGCCGCAAATTTTTGATTCAAAAATAAAGTGGCTAAGACTTGATTTTGTGGTGAAAAACAAATTTACTGAGCCAATTGGTTTATCAATCAATCAAAGTGGTGCTTCTGAAATTTATTTGAATGGCCTTTTGGTAAAGCAAATCGGGCATTTTGATGTGGATTTAAACAAAGTGATAGCTGATACCCCCTTATCTATTCCTTTTTATTTACCAGTTGATTCGGCAGGAAAATATACCTTAGCGATTAGGTACGTTTTGCAACCAAACATTCATTATACTAAACTATTTATTTATCGTAATAATTTTTTTAAAGCCAGCCTAGTACCATTAGTGCCAGCACTCAATTCAGTACTAAATAATAAATCTTACAATATTGGTTTAGATATATTCAAATTTGGAATCTTCTTGATACTTTTTATACTGCACGCAGCTTTCTATTTTAATCAAAAAAATGACAGGGCACATCTTTTATTGGCATTCACTTTTTTAAGCTCAGCTCTGGTATGTTTGTTATTTATTTTCTTTCGTTACTATCCAAACGTTCCTGTTTGGTTTTGGTTTGCAAATCTTGGACAATTTTTATTTTTTCTTGCTTCTGGTCTCCAAATCGCAGTTTTGTATTATTTCGCAAAAGTCAAAATTGATTTTCTGTATTGGGTAATGATAGCAGTTGCATTTATGGCGACATTTTTAGCAAGTTTAAGCTATAACTATGGAAATTTGGGGGCTTTATTAGCTAGTGTCTTTTGTTTATTTTTTCTGCTTAGAATAGCAATTATTGGATTAAAGAAAAAAATCAGAGGATTTAAGTTTCTGAGTGTTGGCGTAATTCTTAATTTGTTAGCCTTTATTTCTATTGGGTTCTACTATTTGCAAGTTCTCAAAATTTCAGTTTACCAGCTTGATTTAATTTATAATATTGGCTATATGGCTTTTCCGATTGGGCTTTCAATTTATATGGGCCTCAAATCAAGCGATAACAATAAGGAATTGACCGAAAAATTGTCGGAAAATGAAATTTTAAAAGAACAAGCGGTTAATCAAGAAAAAGAAAAACAACAAATTCTCACCACCCAAAACGAAACGCTTGAAAAACAAGTAACCGAGCGAACTTTTGCATTAAATAATTCCCTCGAAAACCTCAAATCCACCCAAGCCCAACTCATACAATCCGAAAAAATGGCAAGCTTAGGAGAACTAACCGCTGGCATTGCCCACGAAATTCAGAATCCCTTAAACTTTGTAAATAACTTTTCAGAAGTCAGTTCTGAATTAGTTCATGAATTAAAAGAGGAATTAGATAAAGGAGACATTAATGAAGCAAAAGCCATTTCTGATGATGTGATTCAAAACCTTCAAAAAATCCACCACCACGGAAACCGAGCAAGTAGCATCGTAAAAGGAATGCTAGAGCACAGCAGAACCAGTTCTGGCAAAAAGGAACTGACCGATATAAATGCCTTAGCCGACGAATATTTAAGGTTAGCTTACCACGGACTAAGAGCGAAAGACAGAGACTTCAATGCCGACTTCGAAACCCATTTCGACGCAAATCTCCCCAAAATAGAGGTGATCTCACAAGACATAGGAAGAGTACTTTTGAATTTGATAAACAATGCATTTCAGGCTTGTATCGAGCGAAGCTCTGATACAATCACTGAGCTTGCCGAAGAGCCATTATCCACCCAAAAGAATTCGGACAGCTACAAACCAACAGTAAGCATTTCGACTAGTCAAGAGCTAACGGCTAAAGGCCAAAAGCAAATAGCCATAAAAATAAAAGATAACGGCCCAGGAATCCCCCACGCCATCAAAGACAAAATATTCCAACCCTTTTTTACAACAAAAGACACTGGAAAAGGAACTGGCTTAGGGCTGAGTTTGGCTTATGATATTGTGAAGGCCCATGGAGGGGAGTTGATGATGGAAAGCAAAGAAGGGGAAGGAAGTGAATTTGTTATTTACTTTACATTAAACAAATAAGGTATGAAGACTATTTTTTACATCATTGGGCTCTTACTGCCATTAACACTTTTTGGTCAGTCAGAAAAAGTTTTTGTAATCTCAGACACTACTTTTTCAGAGGGTTGGAAAGATTTAACATATGACTGGCATTATCAAAAAGGAGATGATGCGGCTTGGGCCAATCCGGAATTTGATGATGCTTCCTGGACGCAATTCTCGAGTGTCAATTTAAACATGCCCGATGGTGAGAATGCCATCGCCGACCGCGGTGAAATTGTTTGGTTCAGAAAACGTATTAAAGCGGATAGCAGCTTAACACAGACTATCGTTTTAAATATCCGGCAGCTAGGAGCCTCAGAGATTTATTTAGATGGTAAGCTGATTCTCCAACTGGGAAAAGTGAGTACAAATAAAGATGAAATCATTTATTTTCATCCTTACGGACAAATTCTTCAATTTCCCCTGGAAAGAGGAAAGGTACAGGTGTTGGCCGTGCGTTATGTCAATGCACAATATAAATTTCCCATATATACGAATACCAATGGGGACATTAGACTTTCGGTTTCAACCCTTAACAATGCCACCTCCACCGATGTATTAAAAAATAGACGAATCGCTGGCTTTCAACAGTATGATAAAAACTATCACATCGCTTTAGGCATTGCGATCTTGATGTTTATCATATTCATATCCTTTTACTTGGTTTTCCCCAGTGAAAAAATCAATGGATACTTCGCCATTTCTAATCTTTTGTTGAGTCTGTTTTACGCTGGAGTAATCTGGTCGAATGGTTATACTGGAGATCAGTTTTGGATTTCCTTCCTAATGGCAAACAATACTGTATTTTCCTTTTCAATCTTACTGTTTTGCCTGTACAGCATTATGGAGCAGCCCATAGATTTTGGGTATAAAGCAGTAATGTTTTTAGGCCTTGTAACCATTGGTTGTTCCTTTTTATACGCCCCTCTTATATTAATCACCGCTTGGGGACTTTTTTTATTGGTGGCCATTATACGAATAGCTGTAAAATCCTGGAACAAAAATAGAGTGGCAAGTATCTTATTACTGAGTTCTAGTATTATTTCAATATTATTCTGGGCGATAATTATTTTAACCGAAATTGGTCTAACACAAAACGATATTGGTATAACAGATTTTTATATACGAGACTATATTCCTTTTGCCCAAATGCTCAATCCCGTTGTTTTAGCTATTTACTTAGGTTACGCCTTGGGCAAGCGAAGTCAGGAATTAAGCCTTAACCTAGACAAGGTTAAAAAACTCTCAAAAGAAAAAGAGTCCATTTTATATTTACAAAATGAAACCCTCGAAAAAAAGGTAAAAGAACGCACCACCGAACTGAATCAGTCTCTCGAAAACCTCAAATCCACCCAAGCCCAATTAATACAATCCGAAAAAATGGCAAGCCTGGGTGAGTTAACGGCAGGCATTGCCCATGAGATTCAAAATCCGCTAAACTTTGTTAATAATTTTTCAGAAGTGTCCAAAGAGCTAGCCGAAGAACTGAAAGAGGAATCAAAAAAAGCAGAAATGGATAAAGATTTAATAGCTGAATTAGCGTTAAACATTGCTGAGAATCAAACTAAAATACACCATCATGGAGCCAGAGCCAGCAGCATCGTAAAAGGAATGCTAGAGCATAGCAGAACTAGCTCAGGTGAAAAGGAATTAACAGATATTAATGCTTTGGCAGATGAATATTTAAGACTTTCTTTTCATGGTTTAAGGGCAAAGAATAAAGATTTCAATGCAGAAATGGTGACAGAATTTGACCCTAATCTGCCAAAAATTGAAGTCGTTTCGCAGGATATTGGCAGGGTGCTTTTGAACTTGATTAACAATGCGTTTCAAGCTTGTATCGAGCGAAGCTCTGATGCAAACACTGAGCTTGTCGAAGTGCCGTTATCCACCCAAGAGAATGCCACGAAGTCGGAAGTTTATAAACCAATAGTTACAGTCAGCACTGAGCTCAATGCCCAAGGCCAACTGCTCATTGCTATAAAGGACAACGGCCCAGGCATCCCAGACGCCATCAAAGATAAAATTTTCCAACCTTTCTTCACTACTAAAGACACAGGAAAAGGAACAGGTTTAGGGTTAAGTTTGGCATATGATATAGTGAAGGCTCATGGTGGCGAATTGAAGGTCGATACGGAAGAAGGAGAAGGGTCGGAGTTTATTATAGTCTTATCAATTTAGTTATGAAAATAAAAGATATATTATCCTGTCTCGTAGTTGTTATCCTGTTTCAAGGCGTGACCATGGCACAAGAAACATTGCTTATTAGCCCGACTAAAATTGATAGTCTACACCAATTGATCGTCAACCGAAAAAATAACGATGAAGAAAAAGTACGTCTCCTCAATGAATACGCTCGGCTCTGTTTTTTTAACCAGGAATTTAAACTAGGACTTGTTTCGGCGAGAGAGGCATTTGAAATATCAAAAAAACTGGATTATAAGGGAGGAGAAATTATGTTTAATATGACGCTTTCAGCATTTCAAGGAAGCGGTGAGCTGTACAGCTTTTATTTATATCAAGCCAGGAATCTGGATTCTAAAGCAAATAATCAATTTTCCGAGTTAACGACTGAGTTATATATTCCAATTGGATACCCACCAGATTATGATGAATTCCTTTTGCGTAAACTAACCCCCTTACTTCAATATTTTGAAGACCTTGACGATAAGGAAATACAACTCACCCTTATGTCTCCAATAATAGTGAGTTATTATTTGTTGGGCAGGACAGATGAAGTGAAAATAAATCTTAGGAAACTTGCTGATCTAAGTCGAGAACTAAGGCTATATTACCCCTCATTTGTGGCCTATTCGAATCTGAAAATATTATTCGATTCAGAAGGAAATACTGAAGAGGCTGAAAAAATAGAACAAGAGATAATTGATTTATTATTAATTAGTAAGGATAATAATGGAACAGCACTTCTGAACTTTATACAGGGTAATAATTATAGCATCTTGGGTCAGTATGCCATTGCAATTGATTATTATTTAAAAAGTATCGATGCATATGAATCTGTAGGTGACCTTAATATGTTGCTACAAATCTACTATCAATTGGGCTTTGGTTATGAAACCCTTGAAATGCAGGATAAAGCTTTTGAAGTTTATGAAAAGCTAATTTCATTAACAAAAGAGCTGAATATAAACACCAGACTTTATACTGTCTATACCCGCCCTGTTTTTCCCCTGTATGAATTAAAAAGATACGATGAAGCCAGAAACTATATGGCCCTAGCCCTAAAGGGTACAAATGGACAAGTCAGGACTTTACTCGAGGCAAAAAGCAATAGCCTGGAAGGACAAATTTCATTAGACCAGAGAGCATATGACGAAGCCATCTCTTACCTGCAAAAGACCTACAAAACGTATTCAAAGATTGATAATAATAATGAGGCAAGGTATACATTACCCTTTACACTCTTATACCTATCCGAATCCTATTATAAAATAGGGGACTTTAAAAACGCCCTAAAAAATGCTTTAGAATGTCTAGAAAGAGAAAATCAATTAAATAGTAATAGAACAATCATAAAAAATAAAATCAGCTTTTTAATCTCAGAGATCTATATTGAAATGGGGCAACCTGAAAAAGCTTTTGATTACATCAAAATGTATCAGGAGATAATTAAGGAGTCAAATAAAGCTGAAAATGCCAACCGGGTTGCTGAAGCTCAGATACGATCCATTATCAACAAAAGTGAAAAACAAATTGACCAACTGGAAAAAGAGAGATTACAAAAGATTCAGGAAAGCAAAGTTCAGCGTGTATGGATTTTTAGCATAGCCGGTGCTTTGCTATCTGCAGTAATACTTGCTCTTATCCTATACCGAAATAATAAAAACAAGCAAAAAGCAAATAAACTCCTTCGGGAACAAAAAGAAGAGATTCAAACAACTTTGCAACAACTCGAGTCCACCCAAGCCCAACTCATTCAATCAGAAAAAATGGCAAGCCTTGGAGAGTTAACTGCTGGCATTGCCCATGAGATACAGAATCCCTTGAATTTTGTAAACAACTTCTCAGAAGTAAGTTCTGAATTAGTTCATGAATTAAAAGATGAATTAGATAAAGGAGACATTAATGAAGCAAAAGCCATTTCTGATGATGTGATTCAAAACCTTCAAAAAATCCACCACCACGGAAACCGAGCCAGCAGCATTGTAAAAGGTATGTTGGAGCATTCCAGAACCAGTACTGGTGAAAAAGAATTGACAGATATTAATGCACTTGCAGAGGAGTATTTAAGACTGTCCTATCATGGATTAAGAGCAAAGGATAAAAGCTTTAATGCAGAATTGGTCACAAACTTTGACCCAGATTTGCCGAAAATAGAGGTCATTCCGCAAGATATTGGACGAGTGTTTCTGAATTTGATAAATAATGCTTTTCAAGCCGTTTCGGAAGAAGCAGAAAAGAGAAAGGATCAAAATGATATAGATTATAAACCATTAGTTTCAGTTTCTACAGAGCTCATAGCCCAAAGCTCATTGCTCATAGCCATAAAAGACAACGGCCCAGGAATCCCAGACGCCATCAAAGACAAAATTTTCCAACCTTTCTTCACTACTAAAGATACAGGAAAAGGAACTGGATTAGGGCTCAGTTTGGCTTATGATATTGTGAAGGCTCATGGTGGGGAGATTGAATTGGAGTCGAAAGAAAATGAAGGTACTGAGTTCATTATAAAACTACCAATAGCATGAAATCAAAATCAGTGAAATCCAATAATCTATTGAAATCCTCCGAATATTTCGGGACAGGCGTGGTTCAGACTGGTATTGTGAGGGCACACGATGGGGAGTTGAAAGTGGAGAGCCAGCCTGCCAGACGAACTGGTCAAAAAAATATTAGTACAAAATTTATTATTTCCCTACCAAACTAAAAAAAATGAAAGGAAAATCAATTAAAGGAAAATCTACAGAAGAAATTAAATTAGCTTTAGAAAAAAGTATGGTAGATGGTTTTAAACCAACCCTAGCGATCTGTTTTATATCGGTTGCTCTCGATAGAACAGCCATTACTGCCATTTTGGATGCTGAAAATATTACTGTTTTTGGATGTACAACCAATGGCGAATTTACCGATGAAGAAACCGAAAAGTCTTCTGCCGCCATTCTTTTACTCGACATGAATAGAGATTATTTTGAAATCTATTTCGAAGAATATCCCAATAAAAATTATAGAGAGATTGCTACAAATATTGCACAAAAAGCCAAAAATAAATTTGCCAAACCCGCTTTTTTACTCGGTATTAGCAATGTCGCTGTTGATGGCGAAGAAATTCTTCATGGCTTGGAAGATGTAATTGGTATGGATGTAAATGCTTTTGGCGGTGCCGCAGGAGATGATCAGTCTTTTTCTGGGACTTTTGTTTTTACCAATGGCCAAGATAGCGGCAATGCAATGGTATGTATTGCTTTAGACGAAACTAAAATTGAGATCAAAGGAATTGCTACCTGTGGATGGAAAGCAGTAGGAACAGATAAAATTGTGACCAAAAGCGAAGGCAATCATGTATATACAGTAGATAATATTCCTGTTTTAGATATTACCGCTAAATATGGCGGAATAGAGAATTTAACACCAGGAAATACTAATTTACTTTTAGATATTGCAGCTAACTTTCCATTGCAATTACAACGTGAAAAAGGGGATCCCGTCATGCGACCAGGTTTACAAGTTGATTGGTCAGATCATTCTTTTTATACCAGTGGCTCCGTCCCTCAAGGTTCAAAAGTACGGTTTTCATTACCGCCTGATTTTGATGTAGTGGACAAAGTTGTAAAAGCTTTAGAAAATTTAAAAGCAACTGAAATGCCCCAAGCTGATGCATTAGTTGTATTTAGTTGTTTAGGCAGGATCATATCTTTAGGGCCGTTAATGACACATGAGTTAGAGGGTGTAAAAAATGTATGGAATGTACCTATGGCGGGTATGTTTAGCAATGCAGAATTGGGCAGAGCCACAGGAGGAAACTTGGAAATGCATAATTTAACTTCTTGTTGTGTAGCTATAAAAGAGAAATAAGAAATGAAAGCAAAATCTATAACAGGGAAATCGGCAGAAGAAATTCAAACAAATTTAGAAAAGTCAATGGATGATGGATTTAAGCCTACTTTGGCTATCGTTTTTCTTTCTATAAAGCAAGACAGAAAAGCAGTTGTCGCGTTATTAAAAACAAAAGGAATAGATGTGTTTGGTGCTACTTCTTGTGGTGAGTTTATTAATGGTTATCATAGTGATGGAGAAATTGTTATTCTTTTACTTGATGTTAAAAGAGAATATTATGCAATAAGTATTGAAGATGTTGAAAATAACAATATTGATAGTGCAGCTTCATTAGTAGCAAAAAATGCATTATCACATTTTAAAAACCCAACAATGTTATTATCTAGTTGTGGTGTATTTTCAGATGGACAATTCTTTGATGGCGACAAGTTTGTAAAAACAATGGTAATAGAATTAGGAGAGGATATCGTCTTTTTTGGTGGTACGGCCGGTGATGATTGGGCCTTACAAAACAGCTTTGTATTTACACATCAAAAAGAATCTCATAATGGCATAGTTTCATTGGTTTTTGACGGCGATAAAATTTCTTTAAAAGGGATGGCCATTCACGGATGGAAACCATTAGGAATTACCAGACGAGTGACAAAAAGTTCGGGGAATAAAGTATATAGTATTGATGGTAAACCCGCGGTAGAAATGTATTTAAAATATTTGGGAATGTCTGAAAAAAGTATTGACGAAAAATTTGATGTTTTCAGGGACATATCCGTCGATTTTCCATTTATTGCAAAACGTAAAAATGGAGAAACAATTCTTAAATCACCTCGATCAATAGATGCAAAATCCAATGCACTAATAATGGACAAAGAAATGGAGGAGGGTGATGAATTTCACTTTACCACTCCGCCCGATTTCGAGATTTCGGAAGAAATTATTTCAGAGGCTAAAGCTTTAAAAATCAACACAGAAAACAAGGCTGATGCATTACTTATTTTTTCTTGTGCTGGCAGACCACCCGTTTTAGGGCCCTTAACCGTTAATGAAAATGAAGGTTTAGCAGAAGTTTGGCAGGTGCCTATGGCTGGTTTTTATACGTATGGGGAGTTTGGAAGAATAAAAGGGGGGAAACAAAATTTTCATTCTGGTATGTGTTGCTGGGTTACATTAAAAGAAATGTAAAATGAACCAATCCTTACAATTCATAATAGAATACTTAAACCAAATCGATAATGTATCGATAGAAATAAAAGAGGAACTTATAAAAGCAGCCAAAAGGGTAAAAAGTGATTTAGAAATTGCCGAATTCAAATTAGAACGAACGGAGAAAGTAAAACGAACCACTTCAATCCTTCTCGAAGAAACAATTGAAGAACTCGAACAAAAAAGAAAGGCAATAGAAGAAACTAATGTGGCCTTAGAACAATCTCTAAAAGATTTAAAATCCACCCAAGCCCAACTCATCCAATCCGAAAAAATGGCCAGCCTTGGTGAATTGACAGCTGGAATAGCCCATGAGATTCAGAATCCTCTCAACTTTGTTAATAACTTTTCTGAAGTAAGTGAGGAATTGATAGATGAGGTTCTGGGTGAAAGGTTAAAGGTTAAAGGTGAAAGAGATGAAGCTTTGGAAGAGGAAATTTTAAAGGATATAAAAGAGAATCTTACGAAAATTCACCATCACGGAAACCGTGCCAGTAGCATAGTAAAAGGCATGCTAGAGCACAGCAGAACCAGCACTGGTCAAAAGGAATTGACAGACATTAATGCTTTGGCCGATGAATATTTGAGGCTTTCGTATCATGGACTGCGTGCGAAGGACAAAACCTTTAATGCCGAGATGTTGACAAACTTCGACCCTACCCTACCTAAGATTGAAGTGATTCCTCAGGATATAGGCCGTGTGTTGTTAAATTTGATAAATAATGCTTTTCAGGCGGTGTCCGAAGAAGCCTTAAAGCGAAAGTTAAATTTAAACGGAAATGAGGGGAATTCGGACAGCTATAAGCCAATAGTCTCCATCAAAACAGAGCTCACGGCTCACGGCCAACTGCTCATTGCCATAAAAGACAACGGCCCAGGCATCCCAGACGCCATCAAAGACAAAATTTTCCAACCTTTTTTCACTACCAAGCCTACAGGAAAGGGCACCGGTTTAGGGTTGAGTTTGGCTTATGATATTGTGAAGGCACATGGTGGGGAGTTGAAAGTGGAAACAGAAGATGGGAGTGGAAGTGTGTTTATTATAGTTTTAGATGGATAAGATAATCTTAGTTTAAAATTGAAAATGGTAAATAAAAAATATATGAAAATAATCCAATTCTTCATTTTACTGCTTTTCGTACCCTCTGTTTTACAGGCACAGTTTAATGTTAAGTTTGATATTAATGAAGAAATCAGGCTTGATAAAGATAGTATTTATCTTGCTGGGGATTTCAACGATTGGGATTATTCTGCCAACAAAGATTACAGATTAAAACCTATTGGCTCTAATAAAAAATCAATCACGCTGAACTTAAAAGCGGGAACCTATCAGTATTGCTTTTACAGAGGTAGCGAGGATAAAAAAGAAGCAAGCTTTTATGGGTATGAACAGAATGATATAGGGGGCTGGAGCCGATCTGTTACCATTACAAAAGATACCCTAATACAAAATAACATCAGGGCCTGGAAAGACCATATGCCACGATTGGAAGTGTTAACAATTACACAATCTGTACTAAATGAAGTAAAGAAAATTAATCTGTCCGATATGAATGTCTGGTTTTTCAAAAAAGGCCACGACAGTCTTTATGCTGAGCCCAACCTGAATACCGACAGCTGGGAAAAATTAAAACCTGCAGATATCAAGGAGTCTTTTGCTGATTCCAATGGACGATTTGAGGGTTGGTTCCGAACAAAAATAAAGATAGATTCTAGCCTACTCAATAACCACATCAACTTTTTCACTCTAGGCTGGGCTGCCATGGATTTGTATATGGATGGAAAATTGATTCATCGTTACGGAAACACAGGCAGTGATGGGACACCATTCAAAGAAAATCTGGTAAATCATAAACGCCCTATAGTACTTAGCGTTCTTCCTGGAGCAGAACATGTCTTGGCAATTCATTATGTGGATGAACTTTCTGCTTTACCCAAAAGTGCTTTTAAAGGAAGTTCAACCTTAGGATTTATGAATGAGACTGAAAACGCAATTTGGGATAAACACATTACCGAAGAACCTATTTACACAACACTAAGAATCGTAGTTGGTATATTTTTGAGTTTGCTATTCTGGCTATTGGCATTTCTAAATCCAAAAGAAAAAAGCTTCAAAATCATTGCGGCTTATTCCACCATGTTGGCAATATTTTCAGTTGGTAGATTTATGATTCATAATCCTTTTGCATCATACGATAGCTTGATTATTTCAAAATTTTTAATGCAATTTATATCAGTTTTTTTTGAAGCAATAAGCATCCTTCTGTTTGTTATTGTTTTTAACAGGAAAATCACAAAAACCTTAAACATTATTTTTCTTTCGTTTATAGTCTACAATCTTTCTGCTCTTTTTTATCAGTCAAATGAAGTAATTGATATCCTGATTGTATTGTTTACGCTTGCCACTATTTTATACTATATTATTTCTTCGTGGAAATCATTAAAAGTAACCCATTGGGCAATAATTATAGGTTTTTTGCTTATGATAATCTGGGTGATTTTTATTGCCCTCCTTATTGGGTCAAATCAGGAAAGAGATATAATAACGGAGTCTATTTTAGTAACGGCTTTATTTCTTTCTTTTCCTATTTCCTTGTTAGTTTATGTTGCACTGCGTTTCAAAGAAATAATCATCGAAGTCCGTCAAAATGCCGATAAATTATTACTGGTTACAGAAGAAAAAAAGGAACTTTTAGAAAGTCAAAATATAATTCTTGAAAAACAAGTAAGCGAACGGACAAGAGATTTAAACCTGTCCTTAGAAAACCTCAAATCCACCCAAGCCCAACTGATACAGTCCGAAAAAATGGCGAGCTTAGGAGAACTGACGGCAGGCATAGCCCATGAGATTCAGAATCCACTCAACTTTGTAAATAACTTCTCGGAAGTAAGTGAGGAATTGATAGATGAGGTTCTGGGTGAAAGGTTAAAGGTTAAAGGTGAACGGGATGAGAATCTTGAAGAAGAAATATTAGGAGACATAAAAGAAAATCTCTCTAAAATCTACCACCACGGCAACCGTGCCAGTAGCATTGTAAAAGGCATGTTGGAGCATTCCAGAACCAGTTCTGGCGAAAATGAGCTTACAGATATCAATGCCTTGGCAGATGAATATTTGAGGCTGTCCTACCATGGCATAAGAGCCAAAGACAAGAACGGTTCGACGCCTCGATTTAATGCAGAAATGGTCACAGACTTTGATCCAAAACTGCCTAAGATTGAGGTAATCCCGCAGGATATTGGAAGAGTGCTGTTGAATTTAATTAATAATTCTTTTCAGGCGGTAGATGAACAAGCTCAAAAAAGGATTGAAGGCTATAAACCAACGGTCTCCTTAAAAACAGAGCACAAAGCTGATGGCTCAATGCTCATAGCCATCAAAGACAACGGCCCAGGCATCCCAGATTCCATCAAAGACAAAATCTTCCAGCCCTTCTTCACCACCAAGCCTTCTGGGCAAGGTACTGGTTTAGGGCTGAGTTTAGCTTACGATATTGTGAAGGCTCATGGTGGGGATTTGAAAGTAGATTCTGTGGTTGGACAAGGAAGTGAATTTATCATGGAGATACCTATAAAAACCCTTTAGCCAGTACGAGTAAGAGACCCAGCAATTATTTTGATTTTAATGACTATCTTGAACAAATAATTTACCCTAGATAGATTTAAAATGAAAAAATCGCGTAGAGACTTTTTGAAAGAAGGTACAGGAGGTGCCTTCTTACTTTCTTTAGGTGGAATTTTGCCAGGTTTTTCTGCAAAAACTTACGCTAATATTCTTGGTGCTAATGACAGGATATTAGCTGCCAGTATGGGCGTGAATAGTCGCGGATTAGCAGTGGCTAAAAACTTCGCCAATCAGGATAATTGTGAAGTGATTCATATTTGTGATGTGGATGCTAGAGCATCCGAAATATGTATCGAAGCGGTGGAGAAAGTGCAGGGGAAAAGACCTCATAATACACCTGATTTCAGAAGAGCCTTAGAGGATAAAGACGTTGATGTATTGATAGTTACCGCACCAGACCATTGGCATGCACCAGCTACCTTATTGGCATGTTCGGCGGGCAAACATGTTTACTTAGAAAAACCATGCAGTCACAATCCAAAAGAAGGCGAAATGCTTTTGGAATCAGGCAAAAAGTACAAGCGGGTTTTACAAATGGGAAATCAGCGTAGATCTTGGCCAAATGTAGCCATGGCCATTAAGGAACTACATAATGGTATTATCGGTAGGCCATATTATGCTAAAACATGGTATACAAATAACCGTGATACCATTGGTATTGGGAAAAATACGGCAATTCCTTCCTGGCTAAATTATGATTTCTGGCAGGGTCCTGCACCACGAAAACCGTTTAAGGATAATTTAATACACTATAACTGGCATTGGTTTTGGCATTGGGGAACAGGCGAAGCTCTTAATAATGGCACTCATATGGTAGACCTAGCACGTTGGGGTTTGGGCGTAGATTTTCCTGTGAAAGTTAATTCTTCTGGCGGTCGATTTAGATTTCAAGATGATTGGGAAACGCCAGACACTCAGATGATTTCTATAGAGTTTGCGAATAAAAGTATGATAACCTGGGAAGGTCGAAGCTGTAACGGGAAATTGGATGAAGGCAACAGTGTGGGCGTGATGTTTTATGGAGATAATGGTTCTATGCTTATTGGGAGTGGAAATGCTTATAAGATATTTGATCTTCAAGATAGACTAGTAAAGGAAGTAAAAAACGATTTTGAGATTGACCCTAGAAATTTGCAAAATCCCTCTCAACAATTAGATGCTTTGCACATTCAAAACTTTTTTGATGGTATTAGAAAAGGTACCCCAGTAATATCAGACATTAATGGTGGGTATAAAAGCACACTTCTAGTTCAATTAGGAAATATATCTCAGCGAACCGGCCGTACCTTGAATATTGACGCTAGCAATGGGCATATTATGAATGACGAGCATGCCTTAAAGTTTTGGTCACGTACTTACGAACCAGGTTGGGAGCCAAAGATTTAAAATACATGTCAGCTAAAAAAGAAGTTTTTATCCAGAACAGACTACTTTCCTTAGATGCTTTGCGTGGCTTCGATATGTTTTGGATAATTGGTGGAGAAGAGTTGATTCATGTCATGGCAAAAATTAACCACGGGTCCATTTGGACACCATTATCTGCTCAGTTTGGGCATCCTTATTGGAATGGTTTTACTGCCTACGATTTGATTTTCCCTTTGTTTATTTTTTTGGCTGGGGTTTCCACCCCATTTTCTATTGCGAAAGCCTTAAAAGCCGGAAAAAGTAGGCGAACGCTTTTGATAAAAGTTTTAAAAAGGGGCTTGATTTTGTTTTTGTTAGGATTGATTTATAATAATGGATTGGAATTAAGACCAGTTTCAGATATACGGTTTATGAGTGTATTAGGCCGTATTGGCATTGCTTATACTTTGTCTAATATCATTTATTTATATGTCAAAGAAAAGTGGCTTTTACACTGGTTTATGGGACTGTTGGTTTCCTATTACCTGATTCTGAAATTCAACGCTGCTCCTGGTTTTCTTTCAGGTGATTTAAGCATGGAG
>NZ_JBSRVI010000131.1:0-51864 GCF_055134445.1 Arcticibacterium sp. | reverse complement strand
CCGAAAAACGTAGTTCCGAATCTTTTAAAGTTGCTTTAAATCTCACGAATCCATATTCTGGTGCAAATTTAAGTGCATTGGATAGTAAGTTCTGGATGATTTTGCCAAGCCGCCGTTCGTCTATTTTTAAGTAAACCTCAGGTACATCTATTTCTATTTGATAATCAATGTTCTTTTTTTCGGCTAGCGGAATGAATATTCGGCTATTCTTTTTAAGTAATTCTGGTAAAAAGACAGTTTGACGACTAAGTTTAACCTTGTTTGCAGTTAATCGGCTAAGCTCTAGCATTTCCGCAATTCTATCTTTCAAGATAAGGCCATTCTCATGCATAAGGGTCAAATGCTTTGGGATGTCCTTTTCTGGGATTTTTGATTTCAATAGCCTTTCCAGCGGGGATATAATAAGGGTTAATGGCGTGCGAAGCTCATGAGAAATGTTGGCAAAAAACTGATTTTTTAACTCATCTAATTCGCTAAGTTTGAGGGCTTGGTTTTCAATGGTCTCTTTGTCTTTTTTTAGTTCATCTGTCCGTTCTGCTACCGTAACTTCTAGCCTTTTGTTTTCTGTTTTTATTCTTTTATACCAATAGTATATAACGCTGATAGCAATCAAAACTAGTATCAAAATAAACCACCATTTTTGATAATAAAAGGAATCTACGTTAATGCTAGCTTTAAGGATATTAGAACTTTTAGTGTTTTCGGAGTTTTCTGCATATATCTCTATTTCATGCTTTCCAGATTCAAGAAAAGGGAATAATAGCTCGTTTCGTTTTCCATTGTCTATCCAGGAGCCATTATTTATTCGATAAAAATAATTCAGATTTTTATTGTTTACAGCTGAGCTGGCCGAATACCGAAGTCTCAAATACCTTCGTTGTGCTGGTATTTCTAGGTTAATATTATCTTCAAAGTATCCACTTGATTCTGCATATTCCTCTTGGTCTTTTTGACTTTGTGAAATATTGCTGAAAAACAATCGAAAGGCTGAATTCTGGCTTTCAAATTTATCGGTTTGAATAATACTTAATCCGTCCACCGTTCCAATGTACATTTTGTGGTATTCATCATCGTAAAAAGATGAAAATCGGTTGCTTTCTGGGTGACTTAAACTGGATTTATCCAGAAAACTAAAAGCTTTTGTGATTGGGTTAAAAACTGCAACACCTTCGAAAGTGGCAATCCAGAGTTTACCATCGGGAGATGCTGTGATGGTGGCTACTCCACTATTTAAGTTATAGGCCTCCAGTTCTTTTAACTCTTTTCCATTCCATTTATTTCGGCTTAGTTTTCCGTTTTCATACCCAAACCAGAATATATCTTCACTTTCTTTATACCCAGAAATTACGTCTTTAGTTGTAGTGTCTACAATGCTTACGGAACCGGCCACATCATCGTATAATAAAAAGCCTCCATCGCCAAAAAGTAAAGCTTTGTTTTCATCTTTTAGCGTAATCTGGCTTTGAATATAGCCGTATGCAGGATAAACACTGGTGCCTTTTCTTGTCCTACTAATTGGGTTTATACTAAGCAAATAGTTTTTATCAATAACCGCTATAATAGACTTATTTGCCATACGGAAAGCATTACGTAAATTCTCTATTGGGATACTTTCTTTACTTTTAAACCCATCATAGAATATCGAGAACCCTTTTAAACTACTAATCCAAATGTTTTCTTTTTGGTCTTTGTAAAAACCTCTGTTCTGTGTGAAGATATCATCTGCCTTGAATTCCTCCAGAAACGCCTTCCCTTTTCCCGTTTGGCGGTCAATAAGAAAAAGACCATCATGCTCAGAGCCCACCAAAACTTCTTCGTCGTTTAGTGGGTAAATAGCTCTTAAACTGGCACCTCGGAATAAAGTTGTAACGTAGTTATTCTCAAAACTAACTTTGAAAAGGCCACCTTCATGGCCTATCCAGACATTTTTATCAAAGTCCGTAGAGGCTAATGAAAGCGGAGTATTTGGCAGTTTATGTTCTACACATCTACCTTTCTCTGATTTGAAATAGAAGGTTAAGTCATTGTCACAAGCGTTTTTTCCTACGGTTTGACGAACAACAGAGTTTCCATGATTATCGGAGTACCATTGCCCATAATTTTCGCCTAGAGAAGCATTAAATGCTCCAAAATCCCCTGTTTCTGTATTTAGAACTTGTATAGAAGGAATAATATGTTCAAAGTTTATAACCAGTTTGCCTTCCACAATTTCTTTTGTTTCAAAAAAGAAATCCGGCATTTGATAGCGATGTGCATCTACTTGAATATTGCTACTATTGAATTCTCTGACCTTTTTTCCTATTAGGTCAAAAACCTCTAAACCGTTTTTGTTTTTGAAAGTGTAAATAAGTCCGTTGGCCTGTGCTATGTTTTGATATCGACCTGTTTTTTCAAACAACAAATGCTGTTGACCATCACGGTATTCATAAAAACTTGTCTTACCTGATTCTGAATTACCAATCGAAAAAAGGCCTTGGCTTGAAGGATGAATGGCATTGATATCCATCGTTTTTTCTCCTACTTCACTAAGGGAATTCGTTAGTATATCATAGATGTAGAGGTTTATAATTCCTTCTTTAGAAATGGCGGGATGGAAAATTAGCAGTTTGTTTTTTTTGTACGGATATATAGTAAAACGAACCGAGGAAGGGAATGAACCGGGTAAGTTTATAAGTTCGTAAGAATTGTACCCATCAAAAAGGTTTAAGGAAGCTGTGATCTTGTACTTTTTGAAAATCCTTTTTTCTAGTCGGGTAATGTAATAGATTTTTCCCTCTTCAGTGGGGTGAATAGCATATACCTGACTTTGGTCAATTAACTCCGTGCTGACTTGTCCAAGAGCAGATAGATTAAAGAAAACAAGACAAGCAAAAAGAGAAAGTTTTATAGGCATATAAATAGCTCTTTTTATTCTAAGTAAGAAATCTAGGGAAATTAGAGAATAAAATCCTCAATCAGATCAACTTTCTAAAGAGATTGGACTATTTGAAATATGCTGAATAAGGTATTTCAGTTATGATGGCAACGTATTCTGTCTATTACCAATCCGTAGGCTTATAGTCTTTCAGGAATTTGCCGCACCAGTGCTTTCCTGTATTTATACCATCAAAAAGTGGGTCTAAAACTCTGGCGGCTCCATCTACTATATCTAGCGGAGGTTGAAAATCATGCAGTTCTTGTTTTCTTTTTGCTAGCAAAGCAGGGTCTTCGTCTGTTACCCAGCCCGTGTCTACCGCGTTGGTATATATGCCGTATTTAGCAAAATCAGAAGAGGAAGTAAGCGTCATCATATTCAATGCCGCTTTGGCCATGTTGGTATGTGGATGTCTATCTTCCTTATGCCATTTATGAAATTTACCTTCCATGGCAGACACATTGATAATATGTTTCATGCCTGTATTTTCCTTTTTCATGATATTGACCAAGCGGTTGCAAAGCACAAAAGGAGCTACAGAATTGACCAACTGAACTTCCAACATTTCGTTGGTATGAATTTCACCAAGTTTCAGTCGCCAGCTATTCGTTTTTCTTAAGTCTACTTGCTGTAAATCGGCATCTAATTGACCAACAGGGAAGACCTCATCCGTTGGCAAAGAATCATCAATACTATAGGGAATTTGCGAAAGCTGAGCAGAAGCACTTAGGCCTATACCTAGCTGTTTTCCATGCCAACTTACGGGCAAATTCTTTTGTTCTTTATCAGAGAAGCTACTGCTCAAGGTTCTTAATTCACTAAGGCAAGCGTTGTGGTCAGATAATAGCTTCTGAGCCAAAAGTGGCAATTCATCTGTAGGCAAAAGCTCATTAGCCATCATGTGATGGTAAAAACCTGCTGGCCTTCTTACGGTTTGAGCAGCATTGTTAATCAGAATATCTAGTTTAGAATAACGCTGTTCTATTAAATTACAGAATATCTCTACACTAGGAATATGTCTCAGGTCAAGGCCATGAATTTTTAATCGGTCGCCCCATTCTGCAAAATCAGGTTCTTTAGCAAAACGTATGGCTGAGTCTACAGGAAAACGTGTGGTGGCTATCACCGTGGCTCCTGCACGAAGCATAATAAGCGTGATATGGTAACCGATTTTTAGACGAGAGCCTGTGACTAAGGCAAATTGTCCAGTAAGGTCTGCCGTTTGAAAACGTTTGGCATAGTTGAAGTCGCCACAGTCAGGACACATGGTGTCATAAAAATGATGAAGTATGTCAAAAGGCTCTTTGCAAACATAGCATTGTCTTGGTGTATCCAGTTTTACCTGCTGCGTTTCTTTGCCCGTTAGGGCTATCATGGTAGGGGCAGTGAAAATACTGGCTTCCCTCGCCGAGCGAATTCCCGTGGTTTTTCTCGCTTCCTTGTCTTTTTGTTTTGCCCGCTGTTTGTATAGCTTTTTGGCCTCTTTTTTTCTTCGAGAAAGCTCTTCTTTATCTGGCAGTGCAAATAAACCCGCAGCCTTAATTAGAGCAAGGCGTTTATCTTCAGGAATGTCAATTATTTGAGAAGTGTTGGAATTGAGCTTTTGTAAAACCGCCAAACACTCCTCTATCTGTTCCTGACTCACCTTTTCTGTATTGCCCATTTTCTAAATAAATTGAAAGGCAAAATTAGGGATAAATATCATTGGAACCTTTGAATGTTAAGGAACGACAAATTTATTCTGCTTAAAATACTTTTCCTACGGACAGGCTAATGGTGTCGCGGTTAAAATACCTGCATCACTCACTTGTATTCTAAAACAAGAGCCATTTGGAGATTTCATGATTACACCTCTTGTGCTATCTTTTATAAAGAAATCGCCAGATGCCACTTCTAGTTCTTTGCTGGCAGCTGGAGGAGGTAGCGTTAAAGCCAGTTGACCTCTAATTTCACCACCGCCAAATGAACTGCTATGTAAATTGATGTATACGTTTCCAGCAATAAGATCAGCCTCATCAGATTCTGACACCGTAAATGTGCCAGCAATGGTACCTGAATAGCTTCCGGTGGTAGGATTAAGATTAATGATAACACCGCCATTTATGCCTGCTGCAGCTTTGTGCAAATGAGAAGCCGTGAGCGTTCCTGTTAAATTAGCGTAGGAGGCATTGATGGTAATTTGATTGGTGGTAGCATCGTATGTTCCCGTCAAACTACCCGATCCTTCGGTCTCTGTAGGTGGCACTTCATTGTTTCCATTGATATTCGCTATTACAGAATAAGTCTGAGACTTGCCTAAAGAGCTTATAAATAGGAAAAAGAAGAGTAGAGATAGTGATTTCATAAATTAATGTTGAATAAGTTTTATAACAAACGGAGTCAAAATATACATTTAATCGCTTGTTTCAATGGTATACATAAACAGTTTTTACGGAGTGTTAAGTGTTTTCTTCTTGTTAGTCGCTCTAGATAAAGGTCTTAAAAGCAGAAAGGCGACCTAGGTAAAACCTAAATCGCCTTTTTGTATACTGGAAGAGTAAACCTACTTTTGGGTAATTTCTTTCATTTTATTGAAGAAAGATTTCTTTCTTTCAGAACTAATAGCCCAGTCAACTGGTACACTTTGGAAACCGTTTTCAAAGCCTTCATTTTCCATTCTGAAATCAAAATAACCCCAAGAAACATAATTCTTAGTGGCAGTAACAAAATTGCAGGTATCAGACTCAAAGTTAAAATGGTCGTCTTCGTTTATCACGATTGGCTTAGGCGATTTTACTATAGCCTTTACATTTTCAATAAAGCCAAGCATTTTGGTTTGTGTTGCCACTCCATTTCCGTGAATTAAGATAAAGTCGGCAATATCTGCTACTTCTTGACTCGGTACTTTCCCGCCAGAGAAAGAAGTACTTGCCAATAGTTTTTGTCCCTTGATTTCGGTGTCTTGTACACGTTTTATCAATTCGTGAATTCTTGCTGTTTGCAAAATTTCGTGGTCGTATTGAATGTCCGTTTCATTATTAAGTTCAATGATAACATTGGTGTATCCATGCTCTAAAATCCATTTGGTAATATTATCTGTGGCATTTATTACTGCCGCTTCGTCTTCTAAAAATTGGTCTTGACCAAAGTAGAAGTAACCTAGAATAACGACCATGTTTAGTTCGTCAGCCTTGTTTAGAATACGCTCCAGTCTGGTAATATAATCTGCTTTTAGCTCACCTTTTGGATCAAAGGCGGTGTTTATCCAGCCTTTGTTTCCGTAACCTAATGGACTTCCGCCTTGTAGGTTTAGGGTGAATGCATCCAAGCCATGGTTTTTCCATGAAGGCATGGCGGCTATAAACTCATTGGTGTTTCTGTCAGTATCCCATGTTTTAGTATCTGGGTAAACAAAATTATCTTTTGTCTCAGGATTGGTGTCATTGAAAATTCCTTGCACCATGCGAGAGTTAAAAAGCAACCCTTCAATTTTTTGGTCTTGATATACGAGGCCCTTATGCGTAAGTTCACCATTAATTAGAAATTGATTCCCTGAGATACTTACTTTAGTACTCTTCTTAGCAGTAGTACTGTTTTTGGAGTCGGCACAGGAAAAAATAACGAATGGAAGAAGAAGTATTAAAAGTGTTTTTTTCATTTGAATTATATTTAACTTGAGTTGAATTTATTTGGCGACTAGCACCTTTTAAAAAGACTAATAGTTGATATGAGGTTTTATAAATGACTGGACGAAATATCAATTTCTTGTTTCGTTTTTGAGCTTAGATAAATGGCTTCTTGCACTTGCAGGTTTTTCAAATAGTCTTTGGCATTGGTTTCAAATTCTTTTCCTGACACTAAGGCATCAATGAAATGTTTTTGTGTCGCGTATACACAGTCTGAAGCGAAGTTTTTATCCTCATGCTTGTAGTCAATTTTAATTTCATCTCGACCCAATTTTTGAATAAAAATGGAACCATCGAGCTCAAGCCTTATAGAACCGCCATTTCCTTCAATAAGCATTTCGCCAAAAGTGTATCTGGGGTTTTTACTTTTTGATTCGTTAAAACGATTGCCATCAAAAACGCCTTGGCAGCCACTTTCAAAATCAAATAGTATTAAGCCGCAGTCTTCGCCAGCAATATGCTTGTTAAGTTTCCTAAGTCTTGAGTAAATGCTTTTTACATCACCTAACAGAAAACGGAAAACATCTACAAAGTGTATACCCGTTTCATGAATTAGCAGCCTTGGCATACTTCTGAAATAAGGTTGCCTTTCAGCATAAGCGTTTTCAGACCAGCCATCTCCCATACGCATTCTATGGTTTAAAGAGAATAGCTCATCACCAATTGCCTGCTCATCTAACAGCTCTTTGATTTTTCTATACCATGGTTGAAACCTAAAGTTTTCATGAATCATGAATCTAGTCTTAGCAGCATTCATGGCAGTAATAAGCTCCTGAGCTTCTGCAAAACTAGGGGATAAAGGCTTTTGACAAATGATATGCTTTCCTTTAGCCGAGGCTTCCATACACAGGTTTAAATGCGTGGCAGGAGGCGTAATAATATCCAGTATATCAAAAGCTAAATTTTCATAAAGCTCCTTTGTAGTTGAAAAAACCTGTTTTACATCAAATTGTTCGGCGAGGCTCTGAGCCTTCGTAATGTCTAGGTCGCAGATAGCCACTAACTCTACCTCTGACATTCTCTTCCAGGCTTCTACGTGGTATTTTGAAAAATACCCTGCCCCCACACATACTACTTTAAAACGTGTCATTTAATCTTAATTACTTTAATAAGCCAAACCTTGGTCTGCTTTGGTTTTTGACCATAAATACATGGCTATTACATTTAAAATGGCAGCTATGTAAAAGAAAGAATCCGATGAACCCGTCCATGCTGCCAAATATGGAAAAGCAAGAGCGGTAAGAAATGAGCCAATGTTTCCAGCCATATTCATGGTGGCAGATGCCGCTCCAGAGCTTTTCTTGCCTATGTCTACACAGAGTGCCCAAGATGGAGATATGGTCATATCTACACCCAAAATGGCAATACTTAACATGATGACGGCCGAAAGGGGAGTGGTCATGAAACTACATCCTATTAAGCCGACAGCTGCCATTCCAAAACCTATAATAGCTGGTAGGCTACGCGACTTGTTCCAGTTTCCTTTTGAATAAATGCGGTCAATGGCGGCACCGGCTATCCAGTTGCCAAATGCACCGGCTATAAATGGAGCTATGGCATACCAACCAGCTTCCATGGTGTTTAAAGAATAGGTTTCTTTTAGATACGGGAAGAGCCACGTCAAAGCAAAGAAATTAGTGAAGTTGCTACTGAAATACTGCACGATGGCAATTTTCATATTCTTCGATTTTAGCAGCTCCCTCAAAGGTACTTTTGACGATACTGTTTCGTCTACCTGCTGACGTCCTGCTAATATTTCGGCTTTTTCAGCATCGCTGATTTTAGCATGTTCTTCTGGTAAATCGCGGAAGGCCATCCACCATAATACGGCCCAAACGATACCCACCACTCCTAAAATAATAAAGGCGTTTCTCCAGCCGTAAGAGGTGATAAGCCATGCTACTAAAGGCAGGGCAAATGCAGCTCCAATTCGTGAGCCTGAAAAGTTAAGCCCTATAACCAAGCCTCTTTCTTTTAGAGGCATCCAAGAAAAAACGGCTCTAGACATACTAGGGAAGGCTCCTGCCTCACCTGCACCAAATAGGAATCTTACCGTTAATAATGAAACGGCATTCCAAGCCATGCCCGTGAATGCTGTAAAGACAGACCAAATAGAAACGATACTGGTCAAAACTATTCTAGGCCCTAAACGGTCTACAAGCCTTCCAGATGGAATTTGGAAAAGTGCGTAGCCTAAAGCAAAGGAAGAAAGTATCCATCCCATGGTTTTGTCGCTTAAGCCAAGGTCTGAACCTATCGCGTCTTTTGCCACAGAAATGCATACACGGTCAATGTACAAAAGGAGGGATAAAATAAACATCCCTACCACCACATAATGCCTTCCTTTAAATTTCATGCTTACGTTTTTAATATTTCAATAACTTGACTAAGTCCAGATTCATCTCCTACGTTTCCTGGGTAAACTATAAATGGCATGTACGGAAACTTACTTCCTTCAAATGTCTTCCAAACGGGCACGCCAGGTATCATTTGCCCCATGACCAATGCTCGTTTTATTCCGAGACTTTTGACTGCTAAGTCGCTAGAGGTAATTCCACCCTTACCTATGACGTACTTTGGGGTAACTTTTAGTGCAGCTACTATGTCTGTTAAAAAAGTAGATACCACGGAGCCAATATTCAGATTATTCTCCTTTTCAGAAGAGCTTATCAGTTTACGACTGGTATATAAAATAACATCTTTACCTTCAGAGATAAGGCTATCAATTTGCTCCGCAAATTTCTGAATACTAGGTCCAGTTCCTTTCAAAAGGCTTTCAATGTCAACTTCGATAGATACTATTTTGACGTTTTCTAAAACATGAGCCAGTTGACTTGTGGATTTTGGTACGTAAGAGCCCAAAACAGTTAAACCACCATTTTTAGAATCTAGAGGCAAGTCTTTGCCTGCTATTAGTTTAGGTTTTTGACCAGCTAAAGCTGCAATTAATGAGGCCGCAGACCTAAAGAATGGATAAACATTGGATGAGAATATGCAATAGATGGCTTGATTAAGGTCATCATAAGAGACCGCATTGATAATACAAACATCGCCAGACTGAAATTGATTAATTTTCTTTATGGTTTGGCTACTTGATACGTTTTGTAATTCATCCAAAGAAATGGCGTGAATTTGAGAATCTTCTATTTTCGCGTTGTATTTCTCTTTTATCCAATCTTTAAGGTTGCTGGATTTAAAACCAAAGACTTTATCCTGAGCAAAGGGGGTATTTGCGGCAGGTATCATTTGTTCACCCTCGCGTACATAGTGAAAATTATCAATGGTGTATCTTCCTCCTTCAAAAAAAGCAGGAACTATAAAATGAACACCCCTTTCTTTTTGGAATACCTGGCTTAAAATGTTTATTTCTAAAGGATAATGGCCTCTTAAAGTACTGTCTGACCTACTAATAACTAAACAGTTCTTGTTAAGCTCGTCTTGTACATGCTTTATGTTTCTGGCTATTTCTAAACCAAATATTTCAGCCTTTTGAGCCGTTAAAGCTCTAGAATTGGTCAGAATATAGAAAAGCTTTGTACCGTTTAAAAGTTCGTTTGCTATTAGGGTTTTAGACCATTCTGTCAGCACTGGAATGTCATGCACCGTCTGGGTACCCGTAGGGTCATCGTCTAATACTATAATGGCATCAAATGCCTCATGAACTTTAGCACTCAATTCCTCTTTTGAATAAGAAAAGTGAGATGTCTTAAGGCTTTTAGTGAGTTGATGATATGTAATGTCGTTTTGTTTCAATTTATCTTTCTTCAAAAGCGATAACTCTGGCAGGAGCACCGTCTCCGTTTTTGATTTTTAAAGGCAATGCAATTAAAAAAACACTTTCCGATTTGATACTATCTAGCTTATTCAAACCCTCAATAATGGTGACATAACCACCCAAAAGTATTTTATGAATTTTGGTTACTTCGATTAGGTCTTCCACATCTGCTACAGATAAAGGTTCTACGCCTAGCATCTTTACTTTATGCTCTACGCACCAATTTGCCAGTTCTTCACTTATTCTAGGTAAGTCTGGTTTGAAATTGGTGTCCTCGTATTTTTTTGACCACAGTGTTCTGATGAGCAAACTATCACCGCTATGAAAATTACTTAACTGACTGAGAACGTCTTCCAAAACAATTAACTGTTTTGGCTGTGTTACCGAAACATCAATTATCCATGCCTTACCCATAAATTCGTCTGGACGATATTGGTCGATGGTATGCTCACTTACACCAAAATGAAAGGGAGCATCCATGTGAGTACCCGCATGAGAATAGATAGTCAGCGTTTTGGCATTCCATCCATCCTTAAAGAGCGTACGAGCAGGTTTCTCTGAATAGCCCGCTATTTTCTCGTCAAGCGTATGCGTGAGGTCATGGATAATATATTTGCTAGGGTCAAACATTTATGCGTTTAAAGCTGCTATCGTTGCTTTGGTCATTTCTTGGGTAGAGGTATTGCCACCTAAGTCTTTGGTTTTTAAACCAGAGGCTGTCATCGTATGAATGGCTTTCATTAAGTCAGCCGCTGCATCCGCTTCTCCTAAATGCTCCAGCATTAAAGCTGCAGACCAAAACTGACCAATTGGGTTAGCGATGTTTTGTCCAGCGATATCTGGAGCAGAACCATGGATAGGCTCAAACATTGAAGGGAAATCTCCTTCTGGATTAATATTTCCAGAGCCTCCTAAACCTAAACTTCCCATGATGGCACCACCTAAATCAGAAAGAATATCCCCAATCATGTTGGTGGTAAGAATAACGTCAAAGTACTCAGGATGAAGCACGAAGCTAGCAGAAGCATTATCTACGTACATTTTTTTATACACCACATCTGGGTATTCCTTCGCCACTTCTTCAATAACTCTATCCCAATAAGCTAAGGAATGAATCAATGTGTTTGATTTGGTAACGTTAGTCAGGTGTTTTCTTCTTTTTTGAGCCAATTGGAATGCATAATGTGCTACTCTAGTGGTACCTGCTCTAGTGAAAATGCTGGTGTCTGTCGCAAAACCCTCTGGGCTGTCTGCATACATTTGACGACCACTCTGCACAAACTCACCTTCATTATTCTCACGGATAATTACAAAATCAATATCCTCTTTACCTTTATTAGCCAATGGACTAGCAATACCATCCCAAAGGTGAACAGGTCTAAGGTTTACGTATTGTTTAAACTGCGTTCTGATATAATTAGTAAACAATTTAAAAGGAAGTGTATCATCAACTTCTGGAAGTCCTACAGCCCCAAAATAAATGGCATCGTACTTTTTCATGGTCTCTAAACCATCTTCAGGTAAGAAACAACCATGTTTTTTATAGTGCTCCGCACCAAAATGATAAGTGTCTGAAGTGATAGTGAAACCATGCTTTTGAGCTACAGCTTGCAATAACTCCATTCCCGCAGGTACTATTTCGTTGCCAATACCGTCACCATTGACGGCAGCTATTTTGTAATTTTTCATTATTTAATTTGACATTTAGAACTTAAGAAGATGTTATCTCTTCCGGATATCGTGTGACAAACCTATATTTTTGTATTTTGAATTCAAAATGCAATTTGATATTTTTTGAAAAGATGTAATTTGCGTCCTTAAATAGAAACCGTACCTTTTAACGTGGAGCACTTAGAATTAGTAGACCGTATTTATTCGGAGGTGAAACAGATGATTTTTGACCAAAGGTTAAAGCCAGGTGAAAAAATCATTCAAGAGAAAATCTCTGCACAATTGGGTATAAGCAGGAGTCCTCTTTTGAAGGCATTACATAGATTGCAAAATGAAATGCTTGTGGAGAGTATTCCAAGGCGTGGGATGTTTGTAAAGTCTATTGATATTAATGAGCTGATTGATATTTTTGAATGCAGGGCTGTTTTGGAAGGTTTGTCTGCAAGACTGACTACAGAGCACATTGATGCATCGCAAATCCTAAAACTAAAGGCTTGTTTTAAACCTTTTATTGGAGTATCTAACATAGATTCGGAAACCTACGCTGAGGCGGATAGAAAATTTCATGCATACATTCTAGAATGGAGTGGTAATAAAGTCATAGCCCAATTGGAAATGTTGAGTAATGTGCATTTGAAGGCTTTTCAATCAGGACTTTTACGGAAACCAGAGCAAACGCTAAAAGAACACTTGTCTATTATTGCGAGCATGGAAGAAAAGAATCCTGAAATGGCTGAGGTTCATATGCGAACTCACATTCTAAAATCACTAGAAGCGTTTAGGTCTAAAAATAGGGTGCAGGTCTAGTTGTACTTATTTTTAACTCGGATTATGGGTGAGGAGAATCGTTATGAGTTTTAAAATACAATAAATCAGACAATTAAAGGAAATGAGCATAGCGTTTACCCTGAGCTAATATCGAAAGCTATGGTGATTGAGTTTAAATCGGTTTACGCCTGCACTGAGTCTGACGGAGTGTGCTGATTTGAAGCAATTTAGCTACGCTCCCGATAAAATCGGGAGATTGCCTTATGCATAAAGTGGGTTTAATTAAGGTGGTACTTAAAGCTTATTTGACTTTACATTTTAAAATCTCAATTGAAATGAGTTTCAAGTTTACTGGCTATTCTAGCTCTACCCTGGTTATTGCGGAATAGTCTTCAAAATCTGTATTATTCAGGGCTTGAACTATCACATCTTTGGCTATTTCAAAATCAATAACGATACAATTGACCGTCATAATTCCTGCTCCCATGTTTCCTAGACTTATTTGGCCTAATCCAGTAGTTTTTAATATTAGGCCTAGTTTTTTTTCTAGAGCGTGTTTCTTGTCTAAGTCATACTCCGTACCTAATCCTTCAATTTTGTATACGATTTCTAAATATGAAATATTGAATTCCGAAAACTCTATAAAACCCTCCTTAAGTTTTTCATCAATTTGTTTTCTAATTACTTTTTTGTAGTTGGTAAAAAGGGTGCTTTTTACCTCTTTTTGCTTTCCTTCTTCTCCTACTATACCCCAGTGAACAACGGCGGCATTAAAGTCGCTGTCCCATGTTTCCCAATAAAGCAATTGATCGTTGCTGCATTTATAAAGTGTTAGCATAGTTTTAGTTTTAGCCCATACCTTTGTGTGACTAAGGGCTTATTTACAGATTATTCCAATTTCCTCTGGGTCTAGAGAGAAACTAAAAATACTTTTTTTGTTGATTTTAAGTGTTGGTCATCAGGCTATAACGACCATGTAAATCTGGTCACTTTCTGAAAGATCTCAAAATGCTATTTATTATACGGTAAAAAATGAACCATAAAATACTTCTAAGTATTGAAATAATTATATTTAAGAATATGCTATAAACGCCTTTTGGGGTTTAAAGTACTGATTGTGATGATGTGTTAGCCAAATGTAGTGTAAGCCATATGGCGGCTTTAGGTTATCTAAGTATCAGGCTAAAATTTCTATTTCAGGATTAATTTGTTTCAGATTCCTTAGGAATAAGGCTCGTTCTTTTGGCGAAATTAATACAGAACCATAGTTGCTGTAAGAAACTTCTAACCTGTCAAGCGAAAGGGCAGGGGAGCTTAATAGGCTTCTGCTCGGTTTGATACTTTTTATGGAGGCTATTGGAATGTCGATGTTTACTAGGAAACTTGATTTGATAATAAGGTTAGCTTCTGAAACGCGATAAGAAGTACTGGAGTAAATATGAAAAATGAAGGCACATGTCAGCAGCATGACAAGGATTGCTGGCCAATTTTTAACCATTATGGTCATTACCAGAGAGCCTAATAAAACTACTGCTAAGGGAACAGCCATTCCCCAGCTAATTTCAGATTTGTATGTCTTCATGTTTGACTTTTATCTGATAAATCTACAAAATAAATGCTTGTTCCGAGATGAGTTTTGCTCACAAGCTAGAGTATAAAAAAACATGGTCTCCAAAAAGATACCATGTTTTTTGTATAAAGTCTACTGTCTGATATCTAGATTTTAGTATCTAAAATCTAACACTAAATCTTGCTCAACTCAATAGCTCTGTCATAACAAGCAATAGCTCCTTTCTTAATGCCTTCTCTCACGTTTTCCTCATCAAATTTATTAAGAGCGGCACGGGTTGTTCCACCTTTAGAGGCCACTCTGTCCATCCATTCAGTAGGCGTGAAAGTCCCTTCTTTGTATTGTTGCACAGCACCTTCAAAAGTCTGTGTAACTAACAATTTTGCGGTAGCTTCATCATAACCGTAATGTTCAGCGGCATCCATCATGGCTTGCATGAAATAGAAAATATAGGCAGGCCCACTTCCGTGAATGGCTGTGGAGGTATTAATGCCGTCTTCTTTGTCTAGTTTTAAAGATTTACCTGTAGAGCCCAATAGTTTCCCCATGAGCTCTTGCTCTTCTTCAGAAACAGACTTGTCAGCGAAATAGGTGGTCATACCTAAACCTAGCTGTGCAGGCAAATTAGGCATAGCTCGCACCACTTTAGAAAGACCCAAAGCATTTTGCATGCTTTCAATGGTAACACCTGCCATCACGGATATAATCAAAGCGTCAGCTTTTAAAAGAGGTTTCATTTCTTCAAAAAGGCCATCTTTATGTTGCGGCTTTACGGCCACCATAATCATCTGTGCCTGTGGTACACAATCTTGCAATTCTTCGAAAACTTCAAAAACACCGTCTGCTCTTAGTTCCGCCAGTTTTTCTGGGCTTTTGTCCAGAATCATGATTTTGTCATCTCCTAAAATTCCGAAATCGTTTATGGCTTTGGCATAAGTCAAACCCATATTTCCGGCTCCAATCACTAGTAATTTCATATCATATTAATTTAGTCCAGGCCGAGTCTCATTTCTACAAGGAGTTTCTCAAAACCTGCTTTTTCATAAGCTTTTATAGCAGCTTCGTTTTCAGTATAAACGGTTAGTCTGGCCTCTGACAAGCCTTTGGCTTTCGCCCAATTTTTCAGCTCTGCTATAATGCCATTATTAAGACCCCTTCCTCTAAACGCTGGTTTTACAAACATGAAACCGAGGTAGGCATACTTTTCATGTTTAAGATATGGCTTGGCATCTTTAATTAAGACACTAGCCGAACAAACTATTTCCTTATCAATAGTTCCAACAATAACTTCAGAATCATCAGCTTCAATAATGGCTTTCAGGTCATAATAATTGATATGACCTTCTTTTAGCGTGCTATTGAACGGCCTTTCAGCTTTTACAATACCTTGCTCAAATTCCAAGAGCGTTTCAAGGTCATCTGTATTCGCTGTCCTGAATTTAACGTCTTCCATTATTTTGACAGATTTTATTGTATGAAACTCTTTGCTTTAGCTATGGCCTTATCTAGTCCACCTACATCACTTCCACCAGCTGTAGCAAAATGCGGTTGACCACCGCCGCCACCACGCATTTCTTTGGCAGCTTCTTTTACAATGTTACCCGCATGTAAGCTTTTGGCTTTCATTAGCTCTTCATCAATGATGACAGCCAGTAAAGGTTTCTCGCTAATCTCTGCACCCAAAACGATAAATGCATTGTTCATTTTAGCTTTAAGGTCATAAGCCAGTTGTTTCAGTCCGTCTGCATTTGGGACATTCACTTTTGCGGCTATGACCTGAACTCCGTCAATAGTTTCAACTTTTTGAAGCAATGCTACTTTAACACCTTGAAGCTTCTCGTTTTCTAGACCATCTACTTTTTTCTGTAAAGCAGATTTTTCTTCCAATAATGTTTTTACAGAAGCTACCACGTCTGTAGAACCTTTCAATAATTCTTTCAAATTATTTATTGTGGCCTCTTGAGCACGCATTTTCTCCAGAGCTTTTAAGCCCGTGATGGCTTCAATACGTCTTACTCCAGCAGATACAGAACCTTCCGTGGTAAATTTGAAAAGACCAATCTCCCCAGTAGAACTTACGTGAGAACCCCCACATAGTTCCAATGAATATTTAGGGTCAAAAATGATGACTCTTACAAAATCACCGTATTTCTCACCAAAGGTAGCTGTAGCCCCTAATTTCATGGCTTCGTCAATCGGCACATTTCTACGCTCATCTAGAGCAATGTTTTCTCTGATTTTTTGATTGACAATATCTTCCACTTGCTTTAGCTCTTCATCGGTCACTTTTGAAAAGTGTGAGAAGTCAAAACGAGTCAATTCATCATTTTGATAAGAACCACGCTGTACAATATGGTCGCCCAAAACATGTTTAAGAGCAGACAGCATCAAATGCGTAGCGGTATGGTTTTTCTTTATATTACTATGCCTTTCACTATTAATGCTAGCTGTAATTTCGGCTGCCTTTAGGTCTTCATGAGAAATGTCCTCAAAAGGAGCTTTTAATGCAATATGTACATGCAATCCAGCTTCTAATTGACAGTCAACAATATCAATTTTGAAGGCATGATGTGGTGTTTTTAGTTCTAAAATACCTGTATCACCCACCTGGCCACCCATTTCGGCGTAGAAAGGTGTTTTTTCTAAAATTATCTGATACTCACTACCTTTCTTAGTTTTAACTTTTCTGTATTGAACTAACTTGGTTATAGCAGCTTCGTGGTCATAACCAATATATTCTGGATTATCCAGTTCGTTTACGGTTATCCAATCCGCAGCTTCCTTGGTGGCATCTTTACGGCTTCTTGCTTTTTGCTTTTCTAGTTCTGCTTTGAAACCGGCTTCGTCAATGTCAAAACCTTTTTCTTTGGCTATTAGAGCGGTTAAATCTACTGGAAAACCAAAGGTGTCTGACAGTTCAAATACAGTTTTACCTCCAATCGTTTTTTCATCAGAACCTTCGCTAAAAATAACATCGAGTCTTTTTAGTCCAAGTTCCAAAGTTCTTAAGAAGGTTTTCTCTTCTTCCTCAATCACTTTTTTGACAAATTCTTCCTGAGATTTTAGCTCAGGGAATACGTCTTCAAATTGCTTAGCCAAAACAGGCACCAGCTGACACATGAAAGGCTCTTTGAAGTTCAAATAAGAGTAACCATAACGAATGGCTCTTCTTAAAATCCTTCTTATAACATATCCAGCTCCAGTATTAGATGGCAACTGACCATCAGAAATAGCAAAAGCTACGGCTCTAATATGGTCGGCTATAACTCTCATGGCCACATCGCTGTAGCTGTCTGAATTCAAAGTGCCATTAACGCCATATTTCAGACCGCTCATTTCCTCTAAAACATGAATGGTATTTTGGAAAAGGTCGGTATCATAGTTGGATTGTTTTCCTTGAATGGCCATACAAAGACGCTCAAAGCCCATTCCGGTATCAATGCATTTGTTTTCCAAGGCAATAAGCGACCCGTCGGCTTTACGCTCAAACTGCATGAATACATTATTCCAAATTTCCACTACTTGTGGATGGTCTGCATTCACCAATTCTTTACCTGAGATTTTATCTACTTCAGACTGCTCTCTCAAATCTATGTGGATTTCAGAACATGGTCCACAAGGTCCTACATCACCCATTTCCCAGAAGTTGTCCTTTTTATCTCCGAAGATAATTCTTTCGTCGGAGCCTAAAATCTCTTTCCAAATGTCAAAAGCTTCTTGGTCAAACGGAACACCGTCGGCTTCGTTTCCTTCAAAAACAGAAACGTATATTCTGTCTTTAGGCAGTTTATAAACTTCTGTCAAAAGCTCCCAACTCCAATTTAATGATTGCTTTTTGAAATAGTCTCCAAAAGACCAGTTTCCAAGCATCTCAAACATGGTGTGGTGGTAGGTGTCAAAACCTACTTCTTCCAAGTCGTTATGTTTTCCGCTAACACGTAAACACTTTTGAGTATCTGTGATTCTTTTTGACGGTGGTGTGGCGTTACCTAAAAAGTAGTCTTTAAACTGTGCCATTCCAGAATTATAGAACATTAAAGTAGGATCGTTCTTTGCCACCAATGGAGCAGAAGGAACCACCAAGTGTTCTCTAGAGCTAAAGAAGTCAAGAAATGCTTTTCTTATTTCGTGCGAGGTCATTCTAAAAGATTTTATTGCCTTAAACGGATATGTTTGAAAAATTCCTGCAAAAGTAGGGTTTATATAGGGCTTTTGGAAGGAAAAGGTGAACCTATTTCATTTGAAATTTGAGCCAAAGGCTGCGGAAGTCCGTACATTTTCGATTAAAAAGTCTGGGATAAAGAATAAATAAAAATAATTGAACTAAAATTGTAGTTATACAACTAAAGTTTCCTTATTTAGAAGTATGAAACATATCCTAACACTTTTACTGCTGATTAGCATGCCCAGTTTAGGGCAAATACAAGTACTGTCTGAACTTGACTTTCAGAGTCAATATGGCAAAAGCCTAGCCGAAGTGCTCATGATGGAGGGTGCTACACCTCATTCTAATGATGGTGCAGTCATAGCTAGAAAACAAAGACTTCAGTATGTGCTAGAGGCTCAAATGAAAGTTAACGGGCTGTTTTTAGCTGAGATAAATGGCAATTTAAGTATGACTTTTGGGTATATTAAGCAGCAAAATTTAAGTTTGGCGACCTTTACAGTTATGCGATTTAGTATCTTAAAAGAAACAGGAAGTTATGAAAGAATTATAGATACATTATCTCTTAAGTCCATTGCTCCTAAATTGAAGCCTATTATTGAGGCGTTTCATGTTAGTCATATGGATGAAATCAAAAGTTTTGGGGAAGGGCCTATTGGTTTTAGTTTTTTCAATGATGACAAACTAGGGAGTGCTAGCTTAGCCAATTTAGAGAATAAGGACTCGCTTGGCACTTTAAGAAGCTTAGATTTATCTAATCTAGGTCTTACTAAAATCCCTAAAGCAGTTTATAAATGTAAGAATTTGGAGAAACTTGACTTATCAAATAATGCCTTGAAGAAGGTTACAAGGAAGCTTTGGTCGCTTAAGAATTTAACGACGGTGACTTTGACAAAAAACTTATTGACGGATAAGTCTATAAAAACCAAGCGACAGGATTCTTTGTCATTGCTAAATCTGCAGTTTAATAGAATTACAAAAATGCCCAAGTCATTGAGAAAGTTTGGTGGCTTAAATGACTTGTTTCTGGGTAATAATTATTTATCAAACTTTCATAATCAGAAATTTGAAAAGCTCCCACCTCTAAAGAATCTAAATCTATATAATGCTGGTTTAAAGTACTTTCCTGAAAATATAGGGGCTTTCGTTTACTTAGAGGAGCTGGATGTTTATTATAATGAGCTACATGCTTTGTCAGGTACTATTGGCCAGTTGAAAAACCTTAAAACATTGGCGATAGCTAACAATGACTTATCGGATTTACCGCTGGAAATTAGTAAATTAGAAAAACTTGAAACGCTTTATGCCCATCATAATAAGCTAGAGAAATTACCTTTACTTCCGGTTTCCATAAAGTTATTTGACATAGGGTATAATCATTTTAAATTTCTTCCTGAGCAAATATTGAACTTAAAACAATTAAAGGAATTGGATGTTTCTAATAATTCTTTTGAGAAGCTACCGCAGAGCTTGTTGGAGATTCAAAATCTAGAAGTCCTTTTTATGGCAAATTGTACTGTTCCGCTTAAAGAATCAGAAAAAGTAGACTTGCATAGCCTAAAGGAGAATTTAGAAAACAAGGGTGTGGATGTTCGCTAATTTTTTTAGCTAAATTGCTATAAGGATATTTGATACTTTTTTGAATGACAAATAGAACATACTTTTGAATCCACAATGAAAGATATTAAACTGTTTTACAGCACAGAAGAAGTAGCACAGCACTTTGAAGTAGCCCCTTCCAAAATTCGTTTCTACGAAAGAGAATTTAACCTAAAAATTCAAACTCGTGGAAAGAATAAGGCTTTTACCAAAAAGGATCTTGAGAAGCTAAGTGAAATTATAGCCCTGGCAGATGAAGAAAATTATACGCTTCAGGGCGTTAAAGAGCAACTTAAGACCAAGAAAGAGTCGAAAAATAGCAATAAGGAGGTGATTGAAAGGCTTAAGTACGTTAAAGAGGTATTGATAAAAATTAGAGGTTAATCTATGCAAGAGGACTTAATTTATAAATTGGCTCTAAAGGAAGTAGATGGCATTGGTGGTGTTCTTTTTAGGCATTTGATAAGTTATTTAGGCTCGGCTAAAATAGTTTTAGAGGCAGCAGAGGGCAAATTGTTGAAAATACCAGGCATAGGGCCGGGTGTTATTTCTGGTATTAAAAAAGCTAAAAAAGGTCTCCCCGCTGCAGAAAAGCTATTACAAGATTCCGTAAAAAAGGGGTTTCAAATAATCTCTTTTCAAGATGCTAATTATCCCTTAAGGTTTAAAGGCATTTATGATGCTCCACCTGTTATCTTTTGTCTAGGTTCTACAGATTTGAATTATAAAAGGACCGTTGGTATTGTAGGAACAAGAAAGGCCACAGATTATGGGAAAGAGGTAACAGAAAAGATTGTATCAGAATTGGCAGCATATGATGTGGCGGTTATTAGTGGTTTGGCATACGGGATAGATATTGCCGCTCATAAGGCCGCTTTGAAAAACAATCTACAAACGGTGGCGGTAATGGCAGGAGGTTTTGACCACATTTATCCAGCTGCTCATAAAAGATATGTAGGAGAGATTTTGGATAAAGGAGCTTTACTAACGGAAAATAAAAATGATATCAAGCCCATTGGTCCGCAATTTATCGCTAGAAACAGGATTATTGCGGCTCTGAGCGATGCCATTATTATAGTGGAATCTGCCAAAAGGGGAGGAGGCTTAGTAACCGCAGAATATGGCAATAATTACCACAGGGAAGTTTACGCGGTGCCGGGTGCTTTGGGTATGACTTACTCAGAAGGCCCCAACACCCTTATAAGACTCAACAAAGCTAAAATATTTACATCACCCAAAAACATCATCGGAGATTTGGGCTGGACATTAAACGGCGAACCTTCTTATAATAGTCCTGTTTCTGAACTAGACCTATCAAGGTTTACCGATGACGAAAGCAAAGTGCTTTCACTATTAAAACAAAAAGGAGGCAGCCAAATTGACGATCTTAGCTTTGAGACCAATATCCCTTTAAATAAACTGGCATCCCTTTTACTTAATCTTGAGTTTCAAGACCTCGTAAAAGCGATGCCAGGGAAGAAGTTTAAACTGAAATAGTTTATCTCTTTTTAATCTCCTGTATAACCACTTTCTTACTTTCCAAAACTTGAGTTGCTTTTTCCAACTCTAATCTGGCTGTAATAAGTTCGTCTGTCAAGTCTTCGAACTCATCTTCTCTACTTTTAAGTTTTTTAGAGTTTTTAACTTTAAGTTTCTTAGTCTGTACTATCTTCTTTTCCTGTTTAGAAAATTCCTTATCAAGCTCATCTGGCTCATCGGAAGTAGTGGTATCAGCCACATCTCTTTTTAAGATTTCTTGATAAACCTCATCCTTACTTTTAATGATTTCTGCTAGTTTATCTGGACTTTCAGAAAGTTTTTTGCCAAGCTTTTCTTGAGCTTTTAAATTTGCTGACAAGGCTCTCTCCGCTCTTGATTTGCTTTTTTCTGCATTATCATGAAGCTTTTCTGCCAGTTCCAGATCTGTTTCGGCCATTCTCTTCTCTTCAGCATAATAGGCCAAATCATAGAAGTCATAAAGTAATCTTTCCAATGCTTCAAGGTTAATTTGATTATCTAAAGACCTACCATTTCCGTCAAGCAAAATTAAATGTACAGCAGAAAAAGACTTATGGTCTTCTATATAGCTGATAATCTTATCTAAATCTCTGCTGATGTTAGAAGAATTTACTTTTACCGTTAGCTGACCTTTATCGTCAGAAACACTTCCTGTTTTAGATAAATAGGTTTTCCAATCTTTTTCTAGATCCTTAATGTCTGATCTGATAAAAATGTACTTTGTGGTATGTACTTCACCATCATAAATGGTGGAGCTTGTTAGGATATGCTGAGCAAAAACGCTGGAAGCAATACCTATAAGCACTAAAAGTGCAATTATCTTTTTCATGTTTTTTGGTTAAAAAGTTCTAATGCAAGTTAAAATTATCTTTTCGTTTCTGAGATTCTGTGTGAATATTAAATACTTGTCTCCTCCTGTATTAAGATGGTGTTTCTTGCAAATAGTCACAGAATTTAGAGGAAAATTTCTTGCTAAAACGTTAAATCGCCGATTTTTTAATGGTTTTAACACTTTAGAGTTATAAGATTCTATTTTTTCAACTTTGAATGTCTTGCCTGGGAAATCCTGTACAAGGTTATCGGAAGTATAATAATGACTGTGCTGAGCTATTTTGAAAATATCAAACTTTACAGCCACCATGTTAAATGCCCCACTTTTCATAATAGCGGCATTGGGCTCATAAAGATAACATAGAGGTTCATGGTAGGTGGCCATGGTGTTTTTTTCCTCTTCAATAGTATGACTAAAGCTTTCCGTTTTCTCTTTGGTGATATTCGTGGAAATAATCAAAGGAGTGTCATTGGCATCCTCGGAAATAGTGAAAAGTAATTCTTTGACCTCATTTTTTAATGCTACTATCTCTACAGTTGACACATGGTCTATTTTCTTCAAGGCCAACTGAATATCTAGGAGAGGCGAGTATTTAACCAAAACTTTTGGAGCTAGACTCAAAAGTTTAGATTGAATTTCTATAAGATTAGGACTGCACTCTTCTAGTAGCACCAGTTTTTTATTGGCTTTATTTCTTCTATCTGGGTCTAGATAAATGAAGTCAAACTTGGTTTCACAATCTTTCAGGAAGTCTTCAGCAGTTTTATTAACAAATTCAGTATTCTTGATATTTAACTTTTCAAAATTATACCTGACTACTTCTTGAAGCTCTTGATAAGATTCTACGGAAATTATTCTTTCAAATTTCCGACTCAAAAAATAACTGTCTACACCGAAACCACCCGTTAAGTCTATAGCCGTAACACCAGAATGGTTTCTGAATTTATGACTCCCTGTTTCATCAGAAGAGCACTGCTCTATATTTAAAAGTGAGGCTCCTATAATTTCCTTGTTAGTAGCCCATGAAGGGATTTTTATGGTTATTTTTTTTAAGATTTGATACTGGTTTAGGACCTCCCTTAGAAATTCAGATTCCCACTTCATTGGGTTTTTTAAAGCAAATGAACTTGGTTCTATTTCTTCTAAATTTCGTGCTTCTAAGTTCGCCTGAATTAGGTTTTTTATATGCATAGATTATTTATTTCTCTATTCGATGAAACTTTTTCTAACGTTTTTATCTTTATTTACATGAGTTATGATGTCAAAACGCATTTGTAAAAATATTGCTTTACTTTTCTTTCTCCTCGCTTTTCTTGGCGGGCAGGTATATGTATTGCGTATGGTTACGATTAGTAATGCAGCTACTTTTCTTCAAATTAATGAAGAACATGACAATGATGACGACTCTAGGGATGAATTAGATTCAAAAAAGTTGGCGAACGTAAGTTTAGTTGACGTTTTGGCTCTTTATTTTCAGAGACCTAGTTTCTACAAATATTACTGTCCATCTTACTATGATGGAGACTTCTCTACCATTTTTGGGCCACCCCCCGACCTTTCATAAATTATTAATTAGTTTATTTTAGATCTGTTCTCTTTTCAAAGTGTTGAGGAAGATCTGTGTACATCTTATTTTCAATTAATTATTTTTATGAAAAACGACTTTTCGTTTAAAAGTATCGGCAGTGACATGTCGGCAGGATTGGTAGTGTTTTTAGTAGCATTACCACTATGTTTAGGGATTTCTTTGGCCTCAGAGGCCCCACTATTTTCTGGGATTATAGCAGGTATAGTAGGTGGTATTGTGGTGGGAGCTATTAGTGGTTCTAAGCTAGGAGTTAGTGGACCCGCTGCTGGTTTGGCCGTCATTGTGGCCACGGCTATTAATGAGTTCCAAGTTTACGAAATCTTCTTGGCCGCCGTAGTTATTGGTGGCTTTATACAACTTATTTTAGGTTTTGTAGGAGCAGGTAAAATAGCTTTCTACTTTCCGTCTTCTGTTATTAAAGGAATGCTTGCCGCTATTGGTATAACCATTGTTTTAAAACAAATACCTCATGCCTTTGGCATTGATACAGACCCTGAAGGTGATTCATCATTTATACAAAGTGATGGGGAAAATACAATCTCAGAACTTTTTAACTTGGGTAACTTTAACACGGGAGCCTTAATTATTGGTGTATTTTGTTTAGCCTTACTTATTCTTTGGGATAGGAAATGGATAAAAGAAAACAAGGTTTTAAACATTATTCCCGGACCATTATTGGCTGTATTTGCCGGTATTATTATTAATTATTTTTATCCAGAAAACCTTAACTTAGGAGGTGAGCACATGGTGCAACTGCCTGAAGTTGAGTCGACAGCTGGATTCTTAAATCTTTTTACCTTTCCCGACTTCTCAGCTTTCACCAATTTTAATGTTATAAAGACTGGTTTTTTAATTGCTATTATTGCCAGTTTAGAAACACTACTCTGTGTGGAAGCCACCGACAGATTAGATCCAAGGAAAAACGTAACCCCTACAAACAGAGAGTTAGTAGCTCAAGGTGCGGGTAACATGCTTTCTGGCCTTATTGGAGGTATACCTATTACACAGGTAATTGTACGTAGTTCTGCTAATATTCAAGCTGGAGGTAAAACTAAAGTGTCTGCCATTTTTCATGGTATGTTACTTTTAATTTGTGTGGTTTTTATTCCGAATTTATTGAACATGATTCCGTTATCTGCTTTAGCGGCTGTTTTGATTATGGTAGGCTATAAGTTGGCAAAACCAGAAATGTTCAAAAGAATGTACGCTGAAGGGCATGATCAATTTATTCCCTTTATAGTAACCATTACAGCAGTTTTGTTCACAGACTTACTCGTGGGTATTTTAATTGGTCTTATGGTAGGTATTGGATATGTATTGTATACTAACTTTAAGTCGGTTATTAAACCAACCAAGGTGGGTAATCATATGATTATAGACTTCCAGAAGGATGTTTTCTTTTATAACAGAGCAGAGTTAGTGAAGAACTTAAGTCAATTGGAAGAGGGTGATGAATTAACTTTGGATGGTAGAAATATCGATTTTATTGACCACGATATATTTTTAACTATTGAGGATTTTGTGCGTGATGCACCCAAAAAGAATATTAAGGTTAATGTTCTGGATATCACTAGAACCAAACTTAAGTTTGGAAAGAATGATGAAAAAATAGGATTAGAAAAAACAGTTTAAACGAAAAGAAATTAATTTAGTATAATGGAAACCTATCAAAAATTATTAGCCGATAATAAAGAATGGGCCAAGGCTCAAAATATAGTAAATCCTGTTTTTTTCAATAAAATGGCTGAAGGGCAAAGTCCCGATTTCCTATGGATAGGCTGTGCAGATAGCCGTGCTCCTGCAGACAGAATTACCAATACCCAGCCAGGTCAAATTTTTGTTCATAGAAATGTGGCGAATCTTGTGGTACATACAGACATCAATATGTTATCTGTACTTCAGTATGCGGTAGAGGTTTTAAAGGTGAAACATGTAATGGTGGTAGGACATTACGGATGTGGTGGAGTTAAAGCAGCCATGTCCAATGAGAATATAGGGATTATTAATAAATGGATAAGACACATAAAAGATGTATATGTAAAAAATAATGATGAGTTATCAGACCTAAAGGACAAAGAAGCTAAGTTTGATAGGCTGTGTGAGTTGAATGCTATTGAGCAAGCTAAAAACTTGATTAAAACTTCGATTATTCAGAAGGCTTGGAAAAACGGAGATGGCCCTCATATTCATGCTTGGATTTTAGAGTTAAAAACAGGTTTGATAAAAGAACTTTTTGAAGCTCAAGCAGGTGATACGTCTTCTATAGAAGATATTTACAAGTATAATCTGTAAAATCACCGAATTTAATATTTCCATAATTGGAAGGTTAATCTATGCTATGACGCCCTTGTCATATCTAATAGATAACCTTCCAATTTTTTTTGGCTACTCCTGTAACAAAACAAAAAAGAGTATAAAATGCATGCCTTTATTTTTAAACGAGCATTGCATTAATTCCCCATAAATACTTACTCGCCATTTGCTCACGGCCAATGCCTTTGTCTTGTCTATTAAGTAAATGTTACCATTCCAAATAGCTGTTTTTCCTGCCTAGACTATTCTTTATGTTTGCAGCTCATTCTTAAAATAACTCCCTTGGCAACTTGAGTTAAGTTAAATTATTGTCTAAAAAAATCCCTAAGGTATATCTCGAGGGCATAGTATTATTGTAAAAATATACCAATAAAATTATAATAATTCATGTAATATTCATAAATTAAAGGAACCTAAAGCACTTATCCCTTCTCAATATTTAACCATACTGGTTAGATTTTAACTAAACTGAAAATTCAATTACTATGAAAAAACTCTATTTCAAGCTCACACTGTACCTCGGGCTATTTGGATTTCTCATTTCCAATATGACTCAAGCGGCCTCTTTGGTACTAAGGATTGGTGGACAGGTAACAGATGCCGCCGATGGTTCAGCAATGGTAGGATGTTCTATCGTTGAAAAAGGTACGACCAATGGCGTCTTAAGTGATGTAGATGGTAATTTTAGCATCAATGTCAAAGATCAAAATGCTGTTTTGGTTTTTGACTTTATTGGCTATGCCCAACAGGAAGTTATTGTTGGCAGTCAAACCAGTATCAATATTCAGTTGATACAAGCGGCCAATCAACTAGATGATATTGTGGTATTAGGTTACGGTACACAAAAGAAATCTGATGTAACAGGCTCTGTAGGGACTTTAAAGAGTGAAGATTTCAACAAAGGTGTCGTTTCTAATCCTGGACAATTGCTTCAAGGGAAAGTGGCAGGTGTAAATGTGACTTCTGTAAGTGGAGAACCCGGTGCTGCCCAAGATGTGGTTATACGTGGAGTGGGTAGCCTGCGTTCTGGTACTACACCACTTTACGTGATTGACGGATTTGTGCTAGATAATTCATCCAATGGTTTTGCTAGTAACCCACTTAACTTCATTAACCCTCAAGACATTGAATCAATAAATGTTCTTAAGGATGCTTCGGCAGCGGCTATTTATGGTGCAAGGGCTGCAAATGGTGTTATTGTTATTACCACAAAAAAAGGGAAAGAAGGTAAAACAGAAGTCAATCTTTCTGTGTCTACCGCAACGTCCACTTTAGCGAATAAAATAGACGTTTTCAGTGCTGCTGATTTTCGGAAACAAGTGGTAAATGCGGGAGGTACGCTCTTTGACGCTGGTGGAAATACCAACTGGCAAGATGAACTGACCAGAACGGCTCATTCTACGGCCACCAATTTATCAATGAGTGGTGCAGCCAGCGAAAAATTCTCTTATTTCGCTTCACTTGGTCTGGATAATCAAGAGGGGATTTTAAATAATAGTAGTCTGAAACGTTATTCTGGGAGACTAAACTTGAATCAAACGGCTTTAAATGGTAAAATGAAAATTGCATATAATATTATAGGAGCACAAACAGAAAATGCTAGACCAGATGGTGGCAATATTGTTGTAGATATGCTTAGATTAAATCCTACGATTCCTGCATATACCAATGGACAGCCTACGCTTTTAGATGATATCTTAAGCCCAGTTGCAAGACAAAAATTATATAAAGATGAGGCCGCCAATAGCCGTTTAATTGCCAACATCTCACCAAGTTTAGAGCTATACAAGGGGCTTGTTTATAAGCTTAATCTCGGTGTAGACTTCTCATCTACAGACAGGGTGATTCAAACCATGCCTTACGCTTTATTAGAAGGTTTAGATTTGGGCTCTTTGAATTCTATTTATGCAAAAAATAGTAATAGTTTGATTGAGAATACGCTGAACTATGTCTTTTCAAAAGATAAGCATAGCATGAATTTCTTAGCAGGTCATTCTTATCAAAAGTTTTTTGACAATCAAACATCTTTTAGTCGTACTGGGTTTGCTAATAATGATATAGAACCGCGTTATCAAGACCAGTTAAGCACTCAGGAGCAACCTACCATAGTTAATACTTATGCCACAAAAAATGAATTACAATCTTTCTTTGGTAGAGTAAATTATGGTTTTGCAGATAAATATATGGTAACAGCTACATTTAGAGCAGATGGCTCATCCAAGTTTGGAGCAAATAACAAATATGGTTATTTCCCATCTTTTGCAGGGGGCTGGAATATCACCAATGAGGATTTTATGGCAGGATCTAAAGTTACCAATCTGAAGCTTCGAGCCAGCTGGGGTCAAACAGGAAATCAAGAAATCCCATCTAAAATTACCCAAGCCAACTTTAACGATAGCCGTGCTGATAATGACACTTATCCATTAGATCCTAATGCCACCACCCTTGACGATTATCCTTATGGTACCATCTATACTAGGCTGGCAAACCCTAACATACAATGGGAAGTCTCCACGCAAAGCAACGTTGGTTTAGATTTTGGTTTGTTTAGGAATAAGTTAACTGGTACGATGGATTATTTTAATAAAGTTTCAAGTAACATTCTTTTAGAGGCGGTGCCAGCAGACCCAATTCAACCAACACCTACTTTTTGGACTAATGTTCCAAATATGGAGATTAGTAACTCAGGACTGGAGTTGGCTCTAGACTATCAAAATGGAAACCAAAATGGGTTCTATTATAACTTTGGTGGTAACATTACTTTTATTAAAAACAGAGTGGTTGATTCACCTTATGCTGTGTTAACCACTGGTGCTGCACAAGGAGCAGGACAAACCGGAGCAACTATCAATGGTTATATCAATGGAGAGGCTATTGGCTCTTACTTTATGAAAGAATTTGTTGGGATTGGTGACGATGGTCTTAATGAATTCAAAGACCAAAATGGTGATGGTCAAGTGATAGAAAATGATAGAATTGTAGTTGGCACAGCTTTGCCTAGTACGCTCTATGCCTTCTATACCAACTTTGGATACAAAAACTTCGATTTGAGTCTTAATTTCAATGGAGTATCAGGGAATAAAATCTATAACCATACGGCCATGTCTATTTTCAATAGAGGTAATCTGGCGTCTTCCTTTAATACTACCGATTTTGCCGTTCAGTATCCGAATGAATCCATTACTAACTCAAACGAGGTTTCAACCAGATATTTAGAAAACGGAGCCTATTTAAGAATGAACAATGCCACCTTGTCCTATAAGCTTAGCCCTCAAAACGTAGGTTTAGACAAATGGATAAATAACATTCGTTTTTCAATAACAGGTCAAAACCTATTTGTTATAACCGAATATACCGGTTATGATCCAGAAATAAACTCTGGAAGTTCTATAGGTGGAGTTCAAACCTTTGGGATTGATCGCTTTACTTATCCTAAGCCTCGTACATTTCTATTGGGCTTAAATGTTTCATTCTAATTAAAATTAAAAGCTTGAATGGCTTAATGGATTTTATATCCAAAAGGACCAGAAAGGCTAAGAATATTAAAATATATACCGGCATGAAAAGAAATATCTTAATTGCAATTACAATCGGAATACTCACATTCATGGGGAGTTGTACCGATTTAAAAGAAGAAGTATTAGACGAATCCTTGTTTGGTCAGGGTCAGGCTGAGGTTATTAGTGGAGCTATTGCCCCTGCTTATGGTCAAGTATCTTGGACATGGAGGCATACCAATTATTACGGTTTACAACTTATAGCGGCAGATGAAGCCATTTTACCTTATCGCGGAGGTACTGATTGGTTTGATGGGGGAAAGTTTCTAGACACACACAGGCATACCATAACACCCGGGAATGACCTTGTGGGAAGTTCATGGAATGAGCTTACACTTAATATTTCAAGAGCTCTATCCGCTATTGAAGTACTTCGCCCCTTGGTGACAGAGGGAAACACTGCAGCTCAAGGGCCCTTGAATGAAATGATTGCTCTAAGAGCTTACCTAAATATGCTCATGCTAGATAGTTGGGGATTAGTATTTAGAAAAGAGACATCCAATGAGATATCAGAAGTGATAAGGGGACAGGTGGCCATAGACTATATCAAGAGCGAATTGGAATCGGTGGTAGATCGAATAGGAAATACCGGTGGGCCAGGAAGAATTACTCAAGGTGCTGTATGGGGTTTATTGGCTAGGCTGCACTTAAATGTTGCCGTATATAGAGACCCTTATGGCACTCCTGATTTTGCCAAAGAAGATATGGACAAGGTCATTGACTATACAAATAAGATTATCAATTCGGGTAAGTATGCGTTATCTCCAGAGTACTTTGAATTGTTTAATGATGAAAATAATTCTAATGCGGAGTTGATTTTTGCTCTTGATCAAAGAGGTGTATTAGAAAGAGAGCATAGCCGATGGGCCTATTGGTCTATTGCGGGTTCTCAATGGGGAAGGTTGGAGTTCCCAAGCTCGGATGGTACAGATGGGCCTGCCATTACATCTGATTTTTACAAAACGTGGGTAGATGGTTATGGGACAACCGATCCTGCAGCAGATGCGAGGTTTTACCAGCATAATGTTCAAGTTTCAGCAGAACTGGCAAACCTTGATGGTAAGTCACCATTAAATGATGCGGACAATTACATTTGTGTGGCACCCGAAAATTTTGAAATGAATCGTGGAATTATTCGTGGAACACCTTGGGGCCCAAGAAAAAACGCTGACGGAGCTTTTATTACTTGTGAAGGTGGTTATAGGGTTTATCCTGTAAAACAAATTAAAGGAAATGGGCCAGATAAGAATGTAGGTTATGTAGACCATACTTTACAAGTTGATTTTACGAATGAAGGTAGACTGCATAAAACGGGTTATCGTGTAGCCAAATATCAATTTAGTCGTACTTCCCCTAATGCGAACAATTTTAGTAGTGTGGATCTTGTTTTGATGCGACTAGGTGAAATATACTTAATGCGTGCTGAGGCGAAGCTCCGAAATGGTGATAATGCAGGTGCACTTGCCGATGTGAATACTTTAAGAGCATCCAGAACTGCTCGTCCAGCTCAAATTCCGCCTGCATTAAAGTCTATAAATCTTGATGTCATGATTAGGGAAAGAGGCTTTGAGCTTTATTGGGAAGGATTTCGACGTGCAGACCAAATTCGCTTTGGTAAATACGAGGACTCTTGGACAGAGAAAACAAATTCAGACCCCAAAATGAGGTTATTTCCAATTCCTCAAAGTGCCATTGATGGAGCCTCTAATATAAAAGGTTACATCGTTCAAAACGACGGTTACTAATTATAGAATAAGTTTAAAATGGGTGAGCGAACAGAATTGTTCTCTCACCCATTTTTGTTTGAATCAAAGCTCCCTCTAAGGGTTTTTAATTCAAAAAATGGATGTCATCCTTCCGTTCAGTAAAAATTATTGGTAGTTTGCTTTCTATAGTTAATCTATAATAATTAACCCTATATAATGACACCCAAAAAATTTGATAAAACCGCCTATTGGCGAAAAAACCTGAAGTACCTCGCTATACTTCTTAGTATTTGGTTTTTAGTTTCCTACGTCTTCGGAATTATTTTAGTAGACCAATTGAACACCATTAGAATGGGTGGTTTTAAACTTGGTTTTTGGTTTGCACAGCAAGGCTCCATTTATGTGTTTGTTATTCTGATTTTCGTCTATGTACGTCTTATGAATAAATTAGATAAGGAATTTAACGTAAACGAAGATTAATAGATGAGCATAACTACATGGACCTACATTATCGTAGGTATTTCTTTTGCATTATATATAGGTATAGCCATTTGGTCAAGAGCAGGATCAACCAAAGACTTTTACGTGGCTGGTGGTGGCGTTTCCCCTTTGGCAAACGGTATGGCCACAGCCGCCGACTGGATGTCAGCAGCATCGTTCATTTCTATGGCTGGTCTTATTTCTTTTATGGGATACGACGGCTCCATTTACCTCATGGGATGGACAGGTGGGTATGTTTTACTGGCCTTGTTATTAGCTCCTTATCTAAGGAAATTTGGCAAGTTTACGGTGCCAGATTTTATCGGCGATAGATATTATTCCAACACCGCCAGAACAGTGGCTGTGGTATGTGCCTTGTTTGTTTCTTTCACCTATGTGGCAGGACAGATGCGTGGGGTAGGGGTAGTATTTTCAAGGTTTTTAGAAGTGGACATTAACACAGGTGTTATCATAGGAATGGCCATTGTGTTTTTCTATGCTGTATTAGGTGGCATGAAAGGCATTACGTATACACAAGTAGCCCAGTTCTGTGTCTTAATATTTGCCTTTATGGTTCCTGCTTTTTTTATATCTATCCAGATGACCGATACCATTTTGCCGCAGCTAGGTTTTGGTGCTAAAATGTCGGATGGTGTTTACCTTTTAGACAAATTGGATGGTTTACATAAGGAGCTGGGTTTTGCAGAATACACTTCTGGAGTAAAATCCAAATTAGATGTTTTCTTTATTACTACTGCTTTAATGGTGGGCACGGCAGGTCTGCCGCACGTTATAGTGAGGTTTTTTACGGTTCCTAAGGTGAGTGATGCTCGTAAATCTGCAGGTTATGCTTTAGCCTTTATCGCTATTTTATATACCACGGCACCTGCAATTTCTGCTTTTGCCAGAACAAATTTAATTGAAACTGTTAGTAATGCGGAGTATAAAAGTTTACCTGCATGGTTTTCCAATTGGGAGAAAACAGGTTTGATTGGCTTTGAAGATAAGAATGGTGATGGTTTAGTACAATACGTTGCCGACCCTATTACCAATGAACTTAAGATTGATCAGGATATCATGGTATTAGCGAATCCTGAAATAGCCAGATTGCCTAATTGGGTCATTGCTTTAGTGGCTGCAGGAGGTTTAGCAGCAGCTCTAAGTACTGCGGCAGGACTTCTCTTGGTTATTTCTAGTTCTGTTTCGCACGATTTATTGAAGAAGCAGTACATGCCAAACATGAGCGATAAAGCAGAGCTATTAGCGGCTCGTCTGGCCTCTTTTGTAGCAGTATGCGTAGCCGGCTATTTTGGTATTTATCCGCCAGGTTTTGTAGCATCCGTGGTTTCACTAGCTTTTGGTTTAGCAGCAGCATCTTTCTTCCCGGCCATCATTCTTGGGATTTTTAATAAACGAATGAACAAAGAAGGAGCAATTACAGGAATGATAACAGGTCTTCTAATTACCATGTATTATATCGCTAGATTTAGATTGCACTGGATAGGAGATGAAGCTACAGCCACAGAAGCAGATTGGTGGTTTGGTATCTCACCAGAAGGCTTTGGTACGGTAGGTATGATGGTCAACTTTACAGTGTCTTTAATCATTTCAAGATTTACGCCTGCACCACCAGAAGATGTACAAGAAATGGTAGAAACTATTAGAATTCCTAGCGGAGCTGGAGAGGCTACGGGGCATTGATAAATATTATGCTTACCTCTCAATAGTTTTTTCTTATTGTGGGGTAAGCATTTCTAAATAATACATAGGTGCTTTGATTAGTTTTCCGATAATAATATTGGCAATAGTGTCCTCCGTTTTTTCATGGGTAAACTTTACTTATTATTTAGTCCAAGGAAAAGTAAAAACGGTTAGTAAGCTATGGAAGGTGATTCAGCTGTGGACAGTTATTTTCTTGCCTATTTTTTTCTTATTATACATGGATTTTGGAAAAGAAAATGACTGTTGTTTATCGAGTGCTGTGTTTTCACCTTCTCATAGGATAGGTATCTATCTTCTGATTTTATCTAGCATATTTAGTTTTGCAATTAGTGTATTTAGAAAGGCTGTTTTTCCTCCTATTCTGGAGGTATTATTGAATTCATTTTTGGTTTTAGGAATTATATTAAATGTTATTTTTTGTAAGCACTTTACATCGGCTGATGAAGGGTCTATTTGGGTTATATGATGGCCATAAAGAAGTTTATTTAATACAGGGATATGATTAATAATTTGTTGCTCAGTAATCCTTTAGAGGTAATTTTGTTTATTTCAGGATTGACTCAATAAAAAGACAAAACAGGTTAACACTTGTAAAAACGCTGCGTAATTTGGTCAAGAAAATGTTCGGACGAGCATTTGCTTTTATTTAATATTCAACCCAATCATTCATGAAATACTTTTCTTATTCAGTCTTAGTACTAGGTTTAGTCTTTACTTCCTGCCAAAAGTCAGAACCCAATAGCCTTCAAAATCCAGATTTGGTTTACCAAGATTATCAACAGAATGACTCCGACATAAAGATTTCTAGAACAGCTTATAAGGACAAGCTCGAAGGTTTTTGGCTAGGGCAATGTATTGCCAATTGGACAGGTTTAGTGACAGAGATGGATAAGATTGGAAATATTGGAGCTATTAAAACAGGGAATTTCTACACAAGAGAAGATTGGGGTAAACCAGATTTGCCAAGTATTTTTTCAAAAAATGGAGAGATTAGCGAATGGTCCTCTACCATTGATTTTGTTTTTGAGGATGAAGGGAGTGTTTGGGGGGCAGACGATGATACCGACATTGAATACATCTATCAAGAACTTCTACTAGCAAATAAAACGAGTATTCTTTCTGGTGAGCAAATAAGAAATGGATGGTTAAAGCACATCAAAAAAGAAGAAGAGAACTATCTGTGGGTTTCAAATCAGAAAGCTTTGGATTTAATGTACGAAGGCCTAGTGCCTCCTGCTACTGGAAGTCCAGAAAATAATCCAGAGTATGATATGATAGATGCCCAATTGACCACAGAGATATTTGGCTTTTATGCACCGTCTCGTCCGGAGGTGGCACTGAAATTATCGTTATTGCCGATACAAACTGTGGCGAGAGAAAATGCCCAATTAGTTTCTGAGTTTAACGTGATCATGTATTCTTTGGCTTCCAGCATTGATGAGTCTAAACCAATAGCGGATAATATCAAATGGATGGCAGAGGAAGCTCGTAAACATTTACCAAATCATACTTATTCTGCCAAGATGTATGATTTGGTAAAAGCTCAATATATGTTAGGTAAAACGTGGGAAGAAACCAGAGACGAGGTATACGAAAGATATCAGGTTAATCAAGAAGATGGCTATGATATGACTTCGAAAAACGTTTACTGCAATGCCTGTTTTGCCGCAGGAATAAACTTTGCATCCAGCATTATAAGTCTTTACTATGGAGAAGGAGACCTTAAAGAGACCATAAAAATAGGAGCACTTTGTGGCTGGGATTCTGATAACCCAACGGCCACTTGGGGTGGTTTGTTAGGTTTTATGATTGGTAAAAAGGGCGTAGAAGAAGCTTTTGGAAGAAAGTTTGCAGACAAGTTTAATATCCATAGAACTCGAGTAGGTTTTCCCAATAATGGCATCGACTCTTTTCCTAATATGGCTAATAAAGGAATCTATATTATAGACCGGGTGGTGCAAGAACAACTGGGTGGTGGCGTAGACCTTCAAAAGGATATATGGTACATCCCTCTTGTTAAGAAATAGGACTTTCGTTCAGATGTGAACGCAAGAAAGCAAACTTTTTGAGGTTATATTCTATTGAACTTTTAAGTCAATAATGCCAATTTTCTATCTTTTTCTGGCTTGAAAACACTAATTTCCTATATTTACAAACTAGTATAAATATAATTTGTGACCCTAAAAAATGAGAATACATAATTTCGAAGAATACCAATTAGCATATAAAAAGAGTGTAGATAGTCCTGAAGAGTTTTGGGGAGATATAGCCAAGGAGTTCATGTGGCAGAAGCCTTGGGATAAGGTTTTGGAATGGAATTTTGATGAGCCTAATGTAAAATGGTTTGTTGGCGGTAAATTAAATATAACGGAGAACTGTCTTGATAGGCATTTGGAAGATAAAGGAGACCAAGTAGCCATTATTTGGGAGTCTAATGAAATTATAGACGAACCCGTTAAGTTTACTTTTAAAGAATTACATGCCGAAGTGTGTAAGTTTTCTAATGTTTTAAAAAATAATGGCATTGGTAAAGGGGATCGTGTCTGTCTTTATATGCCAATGATTCCAGAACTAGCTATTGCTGCTTTGGCTTGTGCCAGAATTGGTGCTATTCATTCTGTAGTTTTTGGTGGTTTCTCTGCAAAGGCCATTGCCGATAGAATAAACGATGCGGATTGTAAGGCTGTGGTCACTTCTGATGGAGCTTTTAGAGGATTAAAGAATATCCCAATGAAAGCCACGGTAGACGAGGCCATGAAAAGCTGTTCTTCTGTGGAGGTGGTATTGGTTAAGAAAAGAACCCATGAAGAAATAACCATGCTATCTGGTAGAGATAAGGACTGGGACGAGGAAATGGCTGAGGCTTCGGAAGTATGTGCTCCAGAGCAAATGGATTCAGAAGACCCATTGTTCATATTGTATACTTCTGGCTCCACAGGGCAGCCCAAAGGTGTGGTTCACACCTGCGGGGGCTATATGGTTTATACCACCTATTCGTTTCTCAATGTTTTCCAGTATAATCCTGGAGATGTATATTTCTGTACCGCAGATATTGGCTGGATAACGGGTCATTCGTATATAGTTTATGGTCCACTGGCAGCAGGTGCAACTACCCTAATGTTTGAAGGCGTTCCTATGTGCCCAGACGCGGGTCGTTTTTGGGATATTGTGAAGAGACATAAAGTCAATATTTTTTATACAGCACCTACGGCCATTAGAGCTTTAATGGCACAGGGAGATGAGTATGTAAATGATAAGGATTTATCCAGTTTAAGAGTGTTAGGTTCTGTGGGTGAGCCTATTAATGAAGAAGCGTGGCATTGGTATGACGAAAAAATAGGTAAAGGGAAATGTACGATTGTAGACACCTGGTGGCAAACCGAAACTGGAGGTATCATGATTTCTCCTTTGGCAGATATCACTAGAACTAAACCGACTTATGCCACTTTACCATTGCCGGGTATTCAGCCTATGCTGGTAGACGATAAAGGGGAAGAAATAAAAGGTAATGGTGTCAATGGAAACTTATGCATTAAGTTTCCGTGGCCTTCTATTATAAGAACTACTTGGGGTGACCACGAAAGATGTAAGAAAGTGTATTTTTCTGCATACCCAGGTAATTACTTTACAGGAGATGGCTGTGTAAGAGACAAAGACGGATACTACAGAATTACCGGTAGGGTAGATGATGTTATCAATGTTTCTGGACATAGAATAGGCACCGCAGAGGTAGAAGATGCTCTTGATTCTCATCATGGAGTGGTAGAATCTGCCGTGGTAGGATATCCTCATGACATTAAAGGCCAAGGTATTTTTGCATATATAATCATAGAGAAAAACGTTAGTGATGAGGACAAGACTAAAAAGGAGATTTTAGCCACTGTGACTAAACTGATTGGACCTATAGCTAAGCCAGATGAAATTCTCTTCGTGTCTGGTTTACCGAAGACTAGATCAGGGAAAATTATGAGAAGAATTTTAAGGAAAATAGCGGAGAAAGACGTGTCAAACTTAGGTGATATATCAACACTTTTAGACCCTACTATAGTAGAGGAGATTATAGTGAAGGCAGGCTTAAGATAACTTATAAACGGTCGTTTTCGTTAATTTTTAATCGAAAACGACCGTTTATTAAAAAAAGGATACCAAGTATACACTTTTTGACTGCAAATAAATGCTTTGATGTAAATTGTGCCATTAGCATTCAATCATGATAAAAGTAGTAATAATTGACGATGAGCCTAAGGCTATTGAAGGTCTCAAATGGGAATTGGAAAATTTCTGTCCTGAGGTTGAGGTTGTGGCCACCTTTACAGACCCCAGAAAAGGATTGCTATTCTTTGATGATGAGCAAGAAATTGACTGTGTTTTTCTTGACATTGAAATGCCTCAAATGGATGGGTTTAGGTTTTTAGACCAATTGCCCGATAGGAATTTCGCAGTTATTATTACTACTGCATATGACCAATATGGTATCAATGCCATTAAAGAAAGGGCCTTAGATTATCTTCTCAAGCCCATTGATTCTGACGACTTAATGTTGGCTTGTAATAAAGTTAAGGATTTTCAAAGAGAGCATTCAATCAAAGATAAATTTGAGGAAACGCTGCTAAATGTGATGTCTAAAACAGGGGGAGGAAATCGGCGAATAGGCATTAACATTGATGGCAAAATTGTCTTTTTAAAACCCGAGGAAATCCTTTATTGCGAGGGCGACGGAAATTATACTTCTATCTTTTTGGGCAACGGCGAAAAGCTTTTTATCACACAAACATTGAAAAAGTTAAGTGAAAAACTTAATGAGATAGAATTCTTTAGAGTACACAACTCCTATATAATCAATCTTTCAAAGGTGAGGGAGTATTTAAAAACAGATGCTTATATCATCATGGAAGATGGTAAGCATATACCTGTTTCTAGGAACAGAAAATCTGAATTTCTTAATAAATTTTAGTGAGAAGTTTGCTTAAAATATTAATGGTCTTAATGGCTATATGGACTTTTCCAGAAAATACTTTTTCGCAAGGAATAGTCAACTTGGATGAAGTACTGAAAATCCATTCCACAGATTTTGCAGAAATAGACAGTTTACTAAAATCAGTAAGAAGAGATTCGGATATCCTTGAAGCTTTTATTATTAAGGCGAAAAATGAATCTTATAATGAGGGCTTAGCTTATGCCTATATTCAAAAGGGTATTAACAGTAGAAATATTTCAGAATATCCAAAGGCCTTGGTTGATCTTAAAATAGCATTGGGGTATGCCGAACAATGTGAAAACATAGACTTCAAAGTTATTAGTCTAAACATGATGGGCGTGGTTCATCGTCGGATGGAGGAGGTCAGAGAAGCCTTAGACCTACATAAAAAGGCTTTGGAGTTTGCGGAAGCTAGTGGTAAAGAAACCCTAACAGCACAGCGAAATATTGCTGTAGCACGAAATAGCATAGGGAATATTTACATTTCATTGCGTCAGCCAGAATTGGCTGAAACTGAGTTTTTGGCTTCCATTAAAATTGAAGAAAAAACAGATAATGCAATGGGTTTGGCTATTAATTATCAGAACCTTGGCAGCATTTATGAGGATAGGGGAGACTTAGAAACTGGACTAGCTTATTACCGGAAATCTCTAGCTTACAATAACAAAATAAATTCCACATTAGGTAAAGTAATTTGCAATAACAGTATTGGCCAGATCTATATAAAACAAAAGCGTTTTAAGGAAGCTTTGAAAATTATTCAACCTTCCATTAAAAAGGCGGAGGAAATAGGAGATTACTATTATTTGACCATGGCTAATTTAAACTATGGCTGGGCACTTTTGGAAGAAGGAAATTTAGCTTTAAGCGAGTCATATATACAAAAAGCCTTGACAGACGCCAAGGAAAGAAATATGGGCTATTTTGTTGCAGAGTCTTACCGAGTCTTGTCAGAAATTAATGAAAAAAAAGGGCAATATCAGGAGGCTATTCGCTTCATGAAATTATACAATGAAAACCAAGCCATTTATTTAAACGAATCTAATCAGCAATATGTAGCAGACCTGATTCTTAAATATGACTCTGACACCAAGAAGAATAAAATTGAAATATTAGAAAAGGAAAATGAAATAGTTCATCTTAAACTAGATGATAATCGTAAGGTTTTTGTTATTGGAAGTATATGCCTTACCCTTTTAATAGGGCTTTTTTATTTTATTTACAGGCAATTACAGCTTAGGAGAGAAAAAGAGTACTTGGCTTTAGAACAAAAAATGATGCGTTCTCAAATGAATCCTCATTTTATTTTTAACTCCCTTAATTCCATCAAGTTGTATATTATTAGCAATGAGAAAGATAAGGCGGTTTATTATCTCAATAAGTTTTCAAAACTGATAAGAACCATTTTGGCAACTTCAAAAGAAAAGGATATTACATTGCAGGAAGAACTGGACACCATGGAGCTTTATTTAAACATAGAGAATATCAGGTTTTCAAACAAAATACATTTTGAGATGAATGTAGAAGATGGGATAGAAACTACTGGAATAAGGGTTCCTTCCCTCATTCTTCAACCTTTTTTAGAGAACTCTATTTGGCATGGATTATCGTCAAAAGAAGGATCGAAAGTGATTAAAATGAATGTGAGTCGATATTCAAATAAAGAGTTTTTAATAGAGATTGAAGACAATGGAATTGGTAGGAAAAAATCCAGAGAGATCAAGGCTCAGAAAACACTTAATAATTCATCTATTGGTTTATCTTTGACAAAGCAGCGACTTGATAATTACTTTAAAGACTCTTCCAACGAACATTCTTTAGAGATTGTAGATTTGGAAGACGCTAGGGGTGAAGCCACTGGAACTAAGATAGTTTTAAGAATGCCATTCAAAATCAAGTCAGATAAAGCCGCATGAAATTAATCGTTTGGGCCTTTTTATGGACAGCCGTTTTATCTTGTCAATCTCGTGAGCTTAAAGAGTTCTCGTGGTTATCAGGAGATTGGGTAAGATTAAATAATGCCGAAGGGAAAAAGACTTATGAGTATTGGAAACAAAATCATGAAGGTATTATGGCAGGTTTAGGGCTAACACTAAACAATGCGGATACGGTTTTTATAGAAAACATGACCATAGAAAACGACAGTGAAAAGTGGGCCTTAGTGGTAAGAGGTGTTAATGAAGAACCCACCTATTTTGATATTATTACTAAATCATCTCATGGCTTTGTAGCCGAAAATACTGCCAACGACTTTCCTAAGAAAATTGCCTACAATAGATTGGGAGATACGCTTAAAGCCACCATTTCCAACGAAGAAATGTCTATAGATTTCGTTTTTTTGAAAAGAGATTAAACCCGGTTTATTCATGAATCGTAATGAGTTTTAAAGTGGCATAAATCAGACATTTATACGAGAATAGCCTACCGGTTTACCCTGAGCAAATGTTCTGGAGATTGAGTTTAAATGGGTTTACGCCTGCATTGAGCCTGACGAATTGAACTAATTTGTGTAACCCTGAGCTTGCCGATGGGAAGCAATTTAGCTACGGTCCCGATAAAATCGGGAGATTTTCTAATGAATAAAGCGGTTTAAAGCTTTTTTAGTTAAGAGAAAGCTTGTCTATTATATCTGTGACCACTTCAGAGAAATAGTCTCCATTATAAGGCCCAAACCAACTCATGGTGAAGGTTTCGTAAGTTTCTGTATCAAAATGCTCGTCGGCCGTTATATAGCCAGCATAGGTGCCATTAAAGCTTGTTATGATTAGGTTGAGACCTTTTGATTGGGCATACAAATCTAGGTTTTCCATCAGTTCTCCAGAAAAATCGCATGGCAATCCTACTAAAAGATTATCGCCTATTTTCAAAACTTTCACAAAGGAAGGTGCGTCGCCAAAAAGCCATTTAAAAACCCATGGTCTTAGTGCATAATTATCAGAAATACGAGGAGATGGTTTTCTTAAAGGTAAATCTAATTGAAAAGATAAAATGTCAGGATTTAAAGACAAAGATTCAAATTCGTTTTCCGAGTTAAGCTCAAATAGAACACCCCTCGCTTGATTATTTAATTCGTCAAAATCGTCCAATCCTTTTTCTATGGGTGCCATACTTCCTACTGCACCTGCCATATACATGGCAAAATCGGCCTCTCCTTTTTCTAAGGAATCCACCAATACACCAGGATAATCTCTAGAAAGCTGAAGGGTAGCGGCATTAAGGACCGTGGAATGGGCAGCGTAAGTGGTTAAAATGGCTTGTTTATTATTTGTGGTTTTGAATCTTAAGGTTCTAATAAAAGGTTCTATTTTTCCTCCTTCTATAATTCTATTTTTGATGTCTTTTTCGTCTAAGTCTTTTTCGAAGCTAACTTCCGCTACGGTCAAATTGTCTGACGCCAGTTGAATGGATTTTAGAATACCATCACTTATTGAATTCTCTATGGTCTCATCATATTTTCCGGCAAATAAAGTTCCCACCAGCGTATTATACCAAGCTCCTATGCTGTTATGGCTATGAATGGCTCCAAAATAAATATGGTCAAAATCTATGTTTAACTCACTTAGTCCAGATTTAACTTTTTGACTTACGGTAGGTGGGAGGATGAGTAAATCGGCAGATATAATGGCGGTTCTGATGTTGTTTTTCTCTAAAAGTATGGTTCTAACAAAAACAGAATCGTGAACGGCTTCATAAGCGGCACCTCTTCTTTTTCCATATCCAGCCAGTGGAATTGGATTTTGAGGTGTAATGTTAACTTTTGCCCAGCCTACTTTAAGAGAATCAGTGGCCTTTTCGGAGGAAAGTACCAAGTTATTGATATTGCTTTTCCAGGCGGAATAATAATCCATGTCCTGATAAGGTGTTCTGTCAATTTTGGTTACCAAACAGATTACTAGAAACAGTAAAACTGTGAAGATACCAGCTAGGATTTTTAATATTACTTTAAGCATTTTCAATATCTTTCTAAGGGATTAAGACAAATTATGATTTACAACTTTTCTGTCAATTCACCTATTGAACGCCATTGGATGTTCAGATGATGGATGAATTACTTTAGATAAAGCTATTTAATCTTTAATGAAGATAATAGGTTTTGCTTGTCAGGTCTAGTTATTAATATGACCTTTTTATGATCTTTCTTGTTCTAACACTCTGTCCTGAAACCACTCTAATGATATAGCTTCCCTCACTAAGATTACTGATATCTATATCACTTACTTTTTCAGAAACTAAGCTGGACTTAAGAATCTCGCCATTTAGATTGTAGATTTTATAATCTGTTTTTGAAGAAGGTGTTTCTCTCAGTTCTAGTCTAATTTTATCAACTCCGGGATTAGGATAAACAGAAAGACCGTCTGTTTTACTTTCTTCATTCCCCAATACTAAAACATTGACGTCTGCACCTCCAAAAGTTTCTCCAGATCCACATGGGTTGGTTACCGTGGTAAGCGAATAGCTGGTGTTTTCGGTTGGAGATACTTTCCAAGTAAATGGTGATTTAACTAACAAAAAGGTTTCACCAGAGGAGGTTGTTAAATTCCAAGGTGCAGAACCTGTCAACGCCACTTTTAAATCTGTTTTTTTGCCAATTTCTATGGTTTCACCGCCGCTTAATGTTGCCGTAGGCGAGGCGTTAGTTCTTTTTACTACTTTGGTTTCGGAAAATCCAGAGCAGCCTTCTTTTTCCATCCAAACCTTATAGCTGCCAAGTTTATCAGCATAAATTTCAAATTCGGTAGACGTCGCATTAATGCTGTCGTTAATCCACTGATAGCTGTCTGCTATACCTATAGCAGAAATAACCACCAAACCTCCTGCAGGGCATATAGAAAGCGTGTCTATCGATGGTGTAAGCTTCCTATTGAGTTCTAATAATTGAACCGAACTTTGTGGCGTATTTACAGTGCAAGTTTTATGAAAAATATCAACACTGTATTTTCCAGATTTACTAATCGTTTGACTAGACTTCGTGCCTAAAGCAGCATTGTCTAAAAACCATTGATAGCTAACGTCATTGCTTAAAAGCAAGTCGCCGCCTATTTTCTGAGTCCTAATATTTTTATCACCAATTTGAACAAGTAATTCGTTCAAGTTAGCTGCACATAGAGCTTTTTCTGGCTTTTGTATTTTACCATTAAAGGACTTTAGACTTACTTTTAGGGGTGTGGATTCATAAACACAAGAACTATCCAGAGCAACACTTAGACTATATGTCCCACTTGATTTGGCATAAAGAGCCTTTTGGTTGCCATTTGATATGGATTGTCCGTCTTTCTTCCATAAAAATTGAACACTAGGGCTATCTAAACCAGTAAGGTTTAAATTTTGTGCGATTAAAGTAGAGTCTGAGCAGCTTTGTATTTCGTCTATACCCGCATAAATCTGAAAAGGAACGGATGAATTGGAGATAGTCACATTTAGGGTGTCGGAGTATACAGTACAGTTATCAGAGCCATAGCGACCTTCTACATGGTATTTGCCCGTCTCTTTTATTTTTAGATAATCGAATAGAAACGGAACATCAGAAAGAAATTGCCCTCCTTTATAGAGTTTAAAACTATATGCACTTTGGCTAATTACATTATTTTTTGAATTGATAATAAGCTCAACCGTCTTACCAGCACAAGAACTTGTACCAGATAAGCCTTTTAGGTCAAACCCCCTCATTCCTTTTGCTGTCTTTAAAATCAAAGGTTCTGAAAGAACTTCGCAACTGCCTTGTTTTAATAGATATCTGTAAATTCCAGCTTCTTTGACGTATATATTCTGGTCTGAATTCTGTTTTGCTAATTTGACACCGTCTTTAAGCCAAGTTATTGACATATTACTGGCAGACTGATAGTCTGATATGCTTAGGCCGGCACTGGTGCCTTCGCAAATGGTAACAGCACTATTGGTGGAGACTATAGGTTGAGTAATTATTTTACCCGGTTTGAGGTTTCCTGTTTTAACAGCGAATTTATCAGAAAGGCTGGTACATTCGCCTTGACTTAATCTCAGTTGGTAGCTTCCAGATTTTGTTGCAAGGTAAGTACGCATGTTGGCTGTAGAAATTTCTTCGCCATTGTAAAGCCACTGATAACTAAGGTCGGCTATTACTGGGATGCTCGCATCCAAAGGTACCGAAAAACCTTCACAGACTTCCGGAGGTTGTTTTGAACTTAAAACGGCTTTTCTGATGCTTCCAATTTCTACATTGGCGGTACCACCGACGGAATAAATACAAGCACCTCTTTTTACTTTGGCTTTATATGTGCCCGTTTCATTGGCTTGATAAATATTTTGTTTCGCTCCATCGATTTCTGCATTATTTTTTGTCCAGAAAATTTCATCACCACTGGCTAAGCCTGTGTAAATTTCTATTGGATTGGTATAACCATTACAGATAGCTTCTGAACTGTATTTTAAGAATAATCCTGTAAAAGCATCTACGCTCATACTTACTTTTGCAGAAGAGACTTTTGAAATGGAAGATGCTATGAATATTTCAGTCGAGAAAGTAGGAGAAATAGCTATGGAGTCTGATTTAGAACGAGCCATTTCCACTTTAAAACCTTGAAAATCTAACCTATATAGAATGAAATCTTCTCCAATAAACAGTCCTGTAGTGTCAAATTGGATATACGTTTTTTGACCATTACAGAGTGGAGACTTTAGATTTTTAATGGTAATAGTTTGAGAAAAGAGCTGAGAATTAGTGAAGACCGTAATAATGAGTAGTAAAAAGGAATATTTTATTTTCATAATTGGGCTCCACTAATTTACAAAATATCGAGTTATTCTTTGTTTGAAGAAAACGCCATCGCCGCCTTAACAAACGATATGAATAAGGGGTGCGGTTCCAATGCAGTACTCTTAAGTTCTGGATGAAACTGAACGCCAATAAAAAACGGATGTGTAGGAAGCTCTATAATTTCCACCAAGTTATTCTCAACATTCAAGCCAGAAAGTACTAAACCACTGTTTTCAAAATCTTTTATATATTGATTGTTGAATTCCCAGCGGTGTCTGTGTCTTTCGGCGATTTTCTTTTTGCCATAAACGTTATACGCTAAGGTATTTTTTACGAGTTCGCAGTTATATGCTCCAAGTCTCATAGTACCTCCCTTATTTTCTACATCTTTTTGGTCTCTCATGAGATGTATGACAGGGTGCTTGGTATCAGGATTCATTTCTGTAGAGTGGGCGTCTGTCCAGCCCAGTACGTTTCTGGCATATTCTATAACAGCCATTTGCATACCTAGGCATATTCCGAAAAATGGAATGTTGTTTTCTCTTACATATTTTACGGCAGCTATTTTTCCTTCAATGCCTCTTTCTCCAAATCCAGGAGCCACTAAAACACCATCTAAACCACCAAGTTTCTCCTTGATATTATCAAGCGTAAAGCTTTCTGAGTGTATCCACTCAATCTTTACTTTGCACTCATTTTCTGCTCCAGCATGAATAAAAGATTCAACAATAGATTTGTAAGCGTCAGGAAGCTCCACATATTTTCCTATTAAGCCAATGGTAACTTCGGCAGTAGGGTTTTTTAAACGACCAAGAAACTTCTTCCAATCGTTCATATTGGCGTCTTTGTCGTTATAAATATCTAGCATATAAAGTACCCTTTGGTCTAGCTTCTCTTTTTCCATCATAAGTGGTACATCGTAAATAGTGCCAGCATCTTTGGCTTCTATAACAGACTGCACCTGAACATTACAGAAAAGGGCAATTTTTCTTCTGATATCCATTGGAAGTGAATGCTCCGTTCTACAAACAAGAATATCGGGTTGTAAACCAGCCTCCTGAAGTTTCTTTACAGAGTGCTGCGTAGGTTTTGTTTTTAGTTCACCTGCAGACTTAAGATAAGGAATTAGCGTCAAATGTATGGTGAGCATATTATGCTCTCCTAAGTCCCACTTTAGTTGACGTACCGCCTCAATAAATGGTAAAGATTCAATATCACCAACGCAGCCGCCAATCTCAGTGATGATAATGTCGTATTTACCTTCTTCACCTAAATTGAGAATGTTTCTCTTGATTTCATCTGTAATATGCGGAATTACTTGAACAGTTTTACCTAAGAAATCTCCTTTTCGTTCTCTGCTGAGTACGTTATTGTAGATTCTACCGGTAGTAACATTGTTTATTTGAGAAGTTCTGACATTCAGAAATCTTTCATAGTGCCCTAAATCTAGATCTGTTTCTGCCCCGTCGTCCGTTACATAGCATTCGCCGTGTTCATAAGGATTTAAGGTTCCTGGATCAATATTTAAATAAGGATCTAATTTCTGAATGGTCACAGAAAGGCCTCTTGCTTGAAGCAGTTTTGCTAGCGACGACGCTATGATTCCCTTACCTAGTGATGAAGTGACACCTCCTGTAACGAAGATGTATTTTGGTGTTTTTTTCTGCCCGCTCATTGAAATTTGGTAAATTCCTAATTATGATTACGGGATACAAAAGTAGTGTTTTTTGTTTGAACGGGCTTTAAATATTTCGGGAATTTCTATTTTAATTCTTCTTAAATTTAACTGAGACTATTTTATTTCCAAATTAGGAGTGTTGAAATGCTAAGGGTCAATGTGCTACTTCAAAAATAGATTTATTCATTTCTGCGTTCTATTTAAAAGAAAATTTTTATTCACACTTATAGGTAAATGCCTCTGTACTTTGTTTTAGTCTACCTTGAAAGTTTTTGGCAATATCTGTTGAAGTTGGATAACCGCTGGTATTATACGCATATTCCATAGAGAGCTCAGTAACGCCATTATCATTAGTAATGGTGGCGGAAGTAACATTGTTTTTATTTACGAAATAAGTATAATTTGCGTCACCTTGTAAAAGTGAGTATACCATAAAGTAGGATAAAATTTGTCCAAGTCTTTGGTCTAAAAATGGGGCTTTTTTAGTGTCAAAAGTATGATTTTCTAGAAGTACTTCGTCTTCAAAACCTGTTTTTCTTAATACTCTGGTAACGTTATCATTTGCATTATACTCTAATCTAACATTGGCCGGTTTCGAGAAGATGGGCAGATTTAGGGATAGATCCGTAAGTCTACTTTTGCCGTCATATGTCAAGGTGGTGGCATAATCAAATGGACCTCTAGCATCTGATCCTTTGAAATTTATTTTAGATAAATTTCCTTTAGTATCAAAAGTAAATAGGATTTGAGATTTTGGGTCATTGCTTAGCTGTGCCCCTGTGAGAAGGTTTCCTGTATACAGAAATCGGTCAAAACTAGGTAAGTTTCCAGTAATGGTAATCGGCTTGTCTCCATCATATTCTACGCTAAAAGACAAACCATCAGATCTTGTGAGGTTTTGTACTTTACAGGTTTTGCCTAAGATAGTCTCTCCAATGTTTTCTTTAAGAGGTTTGATATCTAGATCAATTACTTTGTTGCAGCCTACTAATAAAATAAGCAGCAAAAATACCGTTGGTTTATACATCGTAAACAAGTGTACCTTTTTCATCAAAAGAATCTGTGCAAATATTGTGCTAAAGTATTACAGTATAATAAAAAAGGAGATTGCCCATTACAGACAATCTCCTTTTTGTAAATACAGGGTGAAGAATGAATTACATCATTCCGCCCATTCCACCACCTGGGTGACCATGGCCCATATCACCTTTCTCTTCAGGGATATCAGAAACTACAGCTTCCGTAGTTAATAACATGCCAGAAATAGAAGCAGCGTTCTCAAGAGCCAAACGAGTTACTTTCGTAGGGTCAATGATACCAGCTTTAATTAAATCTTCGTATATGTCTTCACGTGCATTGTAACCATAAGCTCCTTTGCCTTTTTTAACTTCCATAACCACTACAGAACCTTCTCCACCACAGTTGGCAACGATAGTTCTCAATGGAGACTCAATAGCTTGTCTGATGATAGCGATACCCGTTTTTTCATCGGCATTAGAACCTTCAAGGCCTTCTAGGGCTGCTTGAGCTCTGATAAGGGCAACTCCACCACCGGCTACTATACCTTCTTCTACTGCAGCACGAGTAGCATGAAGAGCATCGTCAACTCTGTCTTTCTTTTCTTTCATTTCTACCTCAGTAGCTGCACCAATATATATGATAGCAACACCACCAGATAATTTAGCTAAACGCTCTTGAAGTTTTTCTCTATCATAGTCAGAAGTAGTTGTTTCAATCTGAGCTTTGATCTGATTTACTCTTCCAGAAATAGCCGCTTTATCACCGCTTCCATTAACAATAGTTGTATTGTCTTTGTCCACTATGATTTTTTCTGCTTGACCTAATAAAGTAATGTCAGCATTTTCTAATTTAAATCCTCTTTCTTCAGAGATTACGGTTCCGCCAGTTAAAACAGCGATGTCTTCTAACATAGCTTTTCTTCTGTCACCAAAACCTGGAGCCTTAACAGCACAGATTTTCAATGAACCACGGATTTTGTTTACCACTAAAGTAGCAAGAGCCTCTCCGTCTACATCTTCAGCAATGATCATCAAAGGACGACCAGTCTGAGCTACAGCTTCAAGAACAGGAAGAAGTTCTTTCATAGAAGAAACTTTCTTCTCAGAAATTAAGATGAATGGGTTTTCCATTTCAGCATCCATTTTCTCTGCATTAGTTACAAAGTATGGAGAAAGGTAACCTCTGTCAAACTGCATACCTTCCACTGTTTTAACTTCAGTTTCAGTACCACGAGCTTCTTCTACCGTAATAACACCTTCTTTTCCTACTTTATCCATGGCATCAGAAATCATTTGACCGATTTCGAAATCATTGTTTGCAGAAATAGAAGCTACCTGCGTAACCTCTTTAGAAGTAGAGATGGTATTTGACTGCTCTCTAAGGTTAGCTACTACAGCAGTAACCGCTTTGTCAATACCTCTTTTAAGATCCATTGGGTTTGCACCAGCTGCTACGTTTTTAGCACCAATAGTGTAAATAGCTTGAGCCAAAACAGTGGCAGTAGTAGTACCATCACCAGCTTGGTCTGCAGTTTTAGAAGCAACTTCTTTAACCAACTGTGCTCCCATGTTTTCAATAACATCTCTAAGCTCAATTTCTTTGGCTACTGTTACACCATCTTTAGTGATAGCAGGAGAACCAAACTTCTTATCGATAATTACGTTTCTTCCTTTAGGGCCTAGAGTTACTTTGACAGCATTGGCAAGGGTGTCAATTCCTTTTTTCATTCTATCTCTAGCTTCGGTATCGAAGTGAATTTGTTTTGCCATGATTTCTTTTAAATTTTATATTTTCAATAATTTATTTTCCCAACAGTATGCTGTTGGGCTCGAGCAAACTCGATAATTAATTAAACAATTGCGAAAATGTCTGATTCACGCATGATTAAATACTCTTTACCTTCTACACTCAACTCAGTGCCAGAGTATTTTCCGTAAAGTACATTGTCACCAACTTTTACAGTAACTGGTTCATCTTTTTTTCCTGGGCCTACAGCCACTACCACTCCTTTTTGAGGTTTTTCTTTTGCAGTATCTGGTATAATGATTCCGAAGGCTGTTTTTTCTTCAGCTGGAGAAGCTTCTACCAATACTCTGTCCGCTAAGGGTTTCACGTTTACTGACATAGTTTTTATTAAGTTTTAAATTATTTTTTCGGTTATTAATATATGAGCAGATGAACAAACTATCTGCCAAAGGGTGACAAAGGTGTATAATCCTGACAATTTTTCAGGTTGGCTTGTTTCTTTTCAGACAAGCGGCAGATATCCGAAGTTTTAAGGCCGGATAGATTCGGTTAAACTGTCAGTTTGACCAAAAAAAAGAGCCTAAGAAATTTCTCAGGCTCTTCTTTAATAATGCTATTTGTCTTATTCTGCAGGTACTTCAATCGGAGCGGTCAAACCTGGAGAAGGAGTAGTGCTAGGAAGTGCAGGTGCAGCAGGAGCGGATTGGCTACTTTCTACATCTAAAGCACTATTCACAGTTGTCGTTTGGTCATTTTGTAAATACAAACCAGTGAATAATGAACCTAAAACAATGAATGTAAAAAATCCCCACGTTAACTTTTCTAAGATATCGCCGGTTTTCTGAACACCAAACATTTGAGAAGTGGCTCCACCGCCAAATTCACTTGATAGTCCACCACCTTTTGGGTTTTGAACTAAAATTACCACTATCAGCAATAAAGCTGCAATGACCATTAATATTAAGATTGTACTTATCATGAAATCAAAATTATTTTTCTCGAGTTTCTAAAGAGGGTGCAAAATAAATACTTTTTTCTTAAAGTAACAGTATTCCTATGCTATAACTTATTTGAAACGTACTAATATGGTGAAAGAACTGGCTGAAACTGCTTCATGAATTGACTTATTCTTTCAGAAGTAGTGTTTTTATTGACAGGATTAGCTTCTAATCTTTTTTTTATTTTAGGAGTAGGCTCGTAAAAGACCTTCTTCCTTTTCCAAATATTTCTTTCTTCTTCAAAGTTTGGACCGCTGGCACCAAATTTCTCTCCAACCAACACAAACGCCTTTCTTAAAAGATCAAAGTCAGGCAATTCGTCTAAGTGTTTTGCCAACCACTCAAAATCTGCAGGACTAGCCTTTTGAGGCTCGTTAGAGAGGTTAATAAGCCGATATATATCTTTACTATCTACCATTGAGCTGCAGTGTCATTAAAAATATTAAGAACTAACTGTTCCAAAATTTTGGGCACTAATCGGGCTTCTACATCACTTAAGGATTGCTCCTGTGGGAAATCCTGATAAAAGGAAAATTCCTTTTCAAAACTCTCGTCTTCTGCTTGCGTATTTTGAAAAGTGACCTCTATACCTATCGTCAGGCGATTGGTTGCAGCTTTATCCGTAGCACTGGTAGCTACTGGTGTCATCTCATATTTAATTATGGAACCCGCCAAAAATAGATCGCCCTCGTTTGGGATAAGTTTTAAATTGGTGTTCCTCTGGTAGTACTCCTTTAAAGCTTCATTAAAATCAATTGCCAAGTTTTGCGGCCCACCAGCTGAGGCAACGCCAAAATTTTGAATGGTAATGGTCTTCAAATCTGCAGATAACGATGTGCCAGTAAAAGAATATATATTACAGCTTTGC
>NZ_JBSRVI010000130.1:0-13419 GCF_055134445.1 Arcticibacterium sp. | reverse complement strand
CCAAAAGGGTCTTTATTAAATGGAAATAGGTATCTCAAAAGCCGTTTACATAGAAGAATGGCAGAATTTCTCAAAGTTCGAGCCTTAGTCAAGAACAGTTTCTAAAAGAGAGAAGACTTCATTTGATCTAACATTCATGTTGACTTTTTAGGTAAACAATAGAATGAACCATTTTAGCCTAGATCCTTATCTCATTTCTAACGTTTTATAATTGGGCTCTCAAGATAAATAGAAAATCAAAAATGGCCTATCTAGCTAGGTCAAACAAGAAAGACAAAGGCACCCATGTCTAAATTCGAAATCAAGGCTGTCAATAAAAATTTAAGGGAGCAATTTGTATATTAGATACCACAAAAGCATGAAATCTATCAAAAGTAACTCAAATCGGTTAATATCGTCTAAAAAAGGATGCCCAAGGTTTTTCCTACTAACATTGGTATTGCTTTCCTTTTCCTGTCTAACTTTTGGACAAATTAGCACAAAGAATTCCATTAAAATCAGTAATATACAGTCTTTCAAGACAAATGAAGACTTACATTTAGAGCAAGCACTAGCTCAAGATTTTATAAGTTTTGACCAGCTCACTATTTCAGCAGACACCTCCTATTATTGGCTAAGCTTTACACTTCAGAATTTAGAAAATTTCACACAAGAGTCCAGACTTAAGCTTTTTAACGAGTGGTGCGAACTGGCTATAATTTACTCCAGAACCATTGGAGATAATCAATGGTACATTCAAAAAGCCGGCTATTCGGTTAAGATAGATGAGCTTGACGTTAATCCAAAGGTCACATCCGACATTTTAAAAATGCCCAATGCTGTATCACTAAGCTTTATACCGTCCGAAAAGAAAGAAGTTGTGGTGAAATATACCAAAGTGATGCGGCCTGGAATAATGATAAAGCCTCAAATTTATACTATGGCTGAAATCAGTTCTGACATATTAAAAGATAAAAGATTTGATTTTAGGACTGCTGGTTTTATGGCCATGCTCATCATTATTTCAGTATTCCATTTGTTTTTCTTTTTCGTTCAGCGAGACAAAGCCTATCTGTACTACGCCTTTTATGCTTTTTGTGCGGCTTTTGCCACCACGGTAATGGATTATTATGGTCTATTTACCTATCATCTTTTTTATAGTCAACACCCGCAGCTACAACCCTATGTTTTCTTTTGGATTGGTTCATTGACCATTATTGCTTACTCCTTATTTACCCGTACTTACTTACATACCAAAGAACGTTTTCCTCGAATAGATAAGGTCATTCTCATTTTAATTTATTTGGGTTTACTCATGTGTATAGCCAACACCATAAACTACGCACTAACAGGCAGACAATACATTAAAGGAATGCCATTTTCGGCGTATATGATGCTATTGGGGCTCACATTTTTAATCACGATTTTGATGGTTTGGCGAAAGCGGACTAAAGCCGACCTGTTTTTTTTTGCTGGGGTGGCTATTCTAGTATTCATATCATTGCCTTTCCATTTCTTCTCTCTTTTGGGCATCGAACATACAGACACTTTTCTAGGCGAGTTTAGACTTTCTGATGGCATGCAAATAGGCATGCTAGCAGAGCTTGTTATTTTCTCGATGGGTTTAGGTTATAGAACCAATAAAATCCATTCTGATAATAGATACTTTAAAGAACTAGATTCTTTAAAATCAAAATTCTTTGCCAATATAACGCATGAGTTCAGAACGCCACTTACCTTAATTAAAGGACCATTAGAAACGATAAAAGAGATATTGCATGAGCCGCAGGACCGTCAAATGCTTGAAATGGCTCAAAAACACAGCAATAAAATACTAGATTTAGTTAATCAGGTGATGGATCTTTCTAAACTTGAGTCTAACAATATGGCACTGGAATACTCACAAACAGATTTTGTGGTCTTCGCCAAGGGTTTATTTTATTCTTTTGAATCCATTTCCAGCCAGAAAAACATTGAGCTTGTCACTCAAATTGAACCAGATGAAATACTCCTTGATTTGGATTATTCAAAAATGGAAATGGTTCTCAACAATTTATTTTCTAACGCTCTTAAATTTACCTCAGAAGGAGGAAAAATAACACTCAAAATAACTGGACATAAGGAACTGCTAGAAATTCAAATTATAGATAATGGCATAGGCATAAAACCAAAACATCTGCCATTTATATTTGACCGCTTTTACCAAGCCCACCATCAAAATGAAATGCAGGGAAGCGGGATTGGACTTGCCTTGGTCAAGGAGCTCATTACTTTACATAATGGGACCATAAAAGTCTTTTCTGAACTAGGAAAAGGTACACGTTTCAACATAACATTACCTGTTTCAAAGCATAAAAACACACCCGTTTATTATTCAGATTTGAAAACCAAAATCCCTGAGATAATTACTGAAAGTGATTTTGATAATGCTGATACACAGGCTACGGTACTCCTAATTGAAGATCACCCAGAGGTTCGGTCTTTCATTAAATTACAACTGAGTAAAAATTATAAAGTAATAGAAGCAAAAGATGGTGAATTAGGCGTAAAAAAAACGTTGAAATTTATGCCTGATATGGTAGTTTCCGATGTTATGATGCCAGGACTGAATGGCTATGAGGTTACAAAAATTCTTAAAGAAAACATTTTGACCAGTCATATTCCTGTTATCCTATTAACCGCCAAAACAGCAGTAAAAGAGAAAATGGAAGGACTAATGTCTGGTGCTGATGATTATTTATCCAAACCTTTTGACTTTGCCGAGTTAGCCATTAGAATCAATAATTTATTAAGGATTAGACAAGAACTAAAAGTTCGTTTTTCCAAAGCTATACAGATTAAACCGGAAGAAGTTTCTGTCAATTCCTTAGATCAAGACTTCATGATTAAGGCTCTGGCCATCGTGGAAAAACACATTGACAATGAGCACTTAAATCTGGAACTTTTCTCAAAAGAAATAGGTATTGGAACCACCCAACTAAACCTGAAACTGAGAAACTTAATTGGTCAATCCACCAATCAGTTCATTAAATCTATCCGACTCCAAAGAGCCGCTGAATTATTAATTAAAGAAGTAGGAACCGTTTCAGAAATAGGTTTTCAAACTGGTTTTAGCAGCACTGCTTATTTTGTTAGTTCTTTTAAAAAACATTTCGGTGTTTCTCCAGGAGCTTATAAAGCAAGTCTTTAGCGTTCAATTTTGAAAATCTTCCGTTCAAATTTGATACCCTCCCCAGCAGTTCTTGAGTGAAATTTGTGGTATAACTAATATAAAGCTAAGGCCATGAAAAACTCATTGATTTTAAAAAAGGGGCAATCCAAAAGAAAGAAAATAAGCAATAATTTTCAAATGCTTTCTATCGTTTTCTTTTCTGTCCTTATTGTATCCTGTTCAAAAAATAATCCCGCTCTTGATATAGCTCCGGCGAAAGAAATACCAGAAGTAGTTAAAATAACTTCCAGAACCACCGCTTCAACGGAAATCTATATCAGAGCTATTCCAGCAAGAAATACTAAAATAAAAGACGGTGTTAACTTGCAAAAAGTCATTGACTTCGTTGACATAAGAAGCAATGATGGAAATATGACCATTGGCAACTACTTCCCCACTGGCTTAGCATTAAACGTCTATTTTAACAACGTTTCTGATTTTACCATTGATTCGGGTGGTAAGAAATCTTTAGCACCTGAGGGTACCAAGGGGAAACTCTTCATCATGGCTTCCGATGGCATAAACCAAATAAAACAGGGAGACATTTATTCAGATACTTTAATTGTAGAATTCACTTCGCTGAATATAGAATCATCTGATTTATCGGAAGAGTCCATATTGGATAATCAAGTATTCGCCAAAAATCATCATTGGACCTTGGATCAACTTCAAAAATCTTTGACCCTTCTTCTGGAAGAAGATAAGGGAACATATTTGGATAAAGATGGAAATGTCGTTTCAAATGAATTTAGGTCACTATAATTCTAAGTTCCGAGTTCAAAACTTATACAGAACCGTTGGAATTCGAAATACACCATCAAATATTTATTGAAGATTGCATGCATATATTGTTTCACCCCTAAACCAATATTTTATATCATGAAAATTAAACTATTAACCCTCTTAAGCCTAGGATTAATTTCATTTGAAGCTTTCTCTTGTATTCAAATGTGTAAGGAACCTTACTGTGGCAGCACACCTTTTGTAAGAATAGCATCGAATTCAAAAAGTAGTTCTAACTACCATCGTCAAAGTCTAAAAAATGGAGGTTTTGATGCCCTAAATGTTAAAACTGTGGCGGCAGAAAGAATTAAACTAGCGGCACAATCTACCAGCAAAAAATTAAGTAACGCTGCCACGGCCATTACGATTGAGAAAGCGGATGTAGAGCAAATTTCTGCTCCCAGAAATACTTGGCTGACATTTTTCGGCATTTTAGATCCTATTTCTATGGATATAGGCGTTGCCGATATGGTCTCACCACAAACTTGGACACTTCCGGCAGGGCTTTTGGATTCCTTCACCTATTATTATAATGATGACTTCATACCAATTGCAGAAGTGCCCACAGATTTGATTTTCCCCGATGCGAATAAAGTCTTAAAATCACAATATCTCGATGACGAAGAAAATGTAATTGACCTTTATGAGCAATACGAAGTATCTGACGATTCTGTCACATTTTTAGGTTCGAGTTATTATTATTATTTGGAAGGCGATGACGATGCCATCGATTTTACAGACTTTAAGTTTACTGATATTCCATTGAGTTTAGGAGATTCGTATCAATTCCGCCAAGATGACGATGGTTCAAATAAAGGGCTTAAGTATTACATTAGAACCAAAACAGTGGATGCTTTCGGTACTTTGCAAACCCCTTATGGTAATATAGAATGCCTTAGAATAAGCATCACCACAGACCAATATGTTCGCTCCGACTCATCAAGTGCTTATACGCAAGACGCTTCATTCTATGGGGTTGGTTTTGTATCCAAAGAAGGCATCTATTTCAGTGGAATTACTGATGGTGTTTCAGGAACGGTGTCCATTGAAGCAGTAGAGTTAAAAGTAGTCGCACCTACCGGAATTTTGAGCCCTCAATCAGAGGTTCAGATAAATAATGATGGCGATGGTGTCTTAATCAGCAATACCGGTGTATACATTGATGTCCTCAGCAAAACCGCTGATCCTAATGCAATATTAGACCTTGAAAGCGATGATAAGGGAATAATGATTCCAAGACTGGAAAAAGCTTACAGACCAGAATTTCCAAATGAAGGCTTACTCATTTATCAGATAGACAACAGCCCAGGTTTCTACTATTATGATGGTTCATCCTGGACGAGGCTCGACAATACGACCTCGGCACCATCTGCAAGAGTGGCCATATCTGACCAAAATGAGCATGCTAAAATCAAAAAGAAAGGCATAAACAAATTGGAAAATGGTACAGCATTTATTCCATTAAATACCAGCAAAGGATTGAGCCCTGACGAATTCCTGATCCATCTTCAAGCAGAAGGCCAATGCAACGGTCTTTATATTTCAAAGAAAACTTCAGAAGGTTTTGAGGTAAAAGAACAAAATAATGGCAAATCAAACATTCAGTTCTCTTGGACATTAAATCAACTATAATCATGAAGAAAATAATAATCGCATTCGTTTTAAGCATTATTACATTTAATGTTTCAGCCCAAAGAGTAAGCTATTTCGGTGTTTTTGCAGGAGGAGCCGGACCTGATGCAGCTCATTTACAGAGAGCTTCGGCTCTAGGCTATAATGCCAGAGTTTCTGTCAACGACGGCCTTGTTTTAGGTGACACTACGCTGGTGAAAGTAGGTATCGGTATGTCAAACCCTCAATATCGTCTAGATGTTAAAGGCGTATTTAATATGCGTGTAGCCTACAATGCTCCTACCATGAAGATAAACGACCGTAACTTTATTGAATTAGACAATAAGGGTCACTTTGTGCTTAATGAATTTAAAATTAAATATGCCAATGAGGGGCTTTGGTCTGATAAAGTCTTTGAAAATGACTATCCGCTTATGCCCCTATCAGAGGTGAAAAGTTTTATTGAGACAAATAAACATCTGCCCAATATACCTTCCGCTAATGACGTAGTGCAGAATGGTGTGGTTGTAAATCAAATGGTTTCGAAACTGTTAGAAAAAGTAGAAGAACTAACCATTTACACCATTCAGCAACAAGCAGAGATTGAAGCATTGAAGGTACTAATGGCAACTAAAAATTAAGAAAACATGCGTTTAAACAAAGGAATAGGACCTTGGATACTTTCAGCATGTCTTCTGGGGCTTTCTTATCCTTCTTTTGGTCCAAATATTCCTAATGGTATTCTAGCTTGGTTTGCTTTTGTTCCAGTTTTATTGGCATTGGCTGAGCTACCTTCTTTTAAGAAGCTATTGATTTATAGCCTTATTTTCAATGCGATTTTTCTGTTTATAGATACCTGGTGGTTAGGTCATTTCAGTATTTGGAAGGCGGCTATAGTTATTTTTAGTCAAGTTCCCCTTTTAAGTGTTTCATGGATTGTGTTTTACTATATCCATAAAAAATGGGGCTGGTTTACAGCCCTATTTTCATTCCCATTTCTTTGGACACTTTCTGATTTTATGCACCATTTGATGCCACATGGCATGCAAATCTACTTATTGCCTTATACGCAAAGCCATCAAATTTGGTTAATCCAATTTATTGACATTTTTGGCATGTATGGCATTTCATTTTGGGTATGTTTAATGAATGTACTTTTAGTCTTATTTTTGAGCAAAGTCAGTTTTAAAAGAGCACTTATTCCGCTATTATGGTTGGCTTTGCCACTTTTTTATTCTTTCTGGTCAATTTCCCTGAACCCAAAAGGCATAACAGGACTAGGTCATAAACAAACAAAAGTGTCCATTATACAAACCAATCAGGATTCTTATGCCGAAAGGGACTCGCTGCACTTTCAGAGCGTTTTGGATGAAATAGTTAATCTATGTGATTCGGCGGTACGAAAAGACCAGCCTGATTTAATGGTTTTACCAGAAGGTGCAGTTCCTATACATTTGCTGCAAAACGTTCAGATTCTTGATATCACTAGGAATTTAGTTAATCATTGGCAGACCTCATTAGCCATTGGTTTTCAAAATAAACCCGACAGTACTAAACCCTATGAATTTGAGAATGATGCCCTGATTTTTACTCCACAATTAGCTATGTTTTGGGATTCTTTGAGGATTCAGCCTGAGGATGTAAAAGTTTATCAAAAAGAGCATGGCTTGCCATTTGTAGAAATTTCGCCTTTCTTCAATGAAACGCCAACGCTGGCAAATCAAATACTAGTCAGCAATAAAGAAATTTACACATTTAATTACCAAGACTTTGATAATCAATCATTCAAAGCCGCATTAAGTATTTGCTGGGAACAACTATTTCCAGAAAAAATTGCTGCTTTGATTAAAGATGGTGCTCAGTTCATTGCTCTTATGAACAATGATTCATGGTTTGGCAAAACACCTGGAGCCAAGCAATTAAGAGCTTTCACAAGGCTTCGGGCAATTGAAAACAGAAGGTCTATTGTAAGAAGTAGCAATGGCGGCATATCCTGCTTTATAGACCCTTTTGGTAGAATATATGGTGAGATTCCATGGTTTACATCTACCATTAGCACCGCAGAAGTCCTTTGTGTAAATAAATTGAGCTTTTATACCCAACATCCAGATTGGTTTATAAAAGCACTCCTCGTATTGTTTTCTGTTTTTATCATATATAAGAAACTACTCACCAAAGGCGAGTAGTTTGCTTTCGGAGTACAACAAAACCACAATAAATTGTGTTTTTGACATACATATTCCCTTACCTAACTTTATTTCCTGAATCTTATATTTAACAATATTTTATATCGTTAGACCTAGTGCGTTAATTTGTCACAAATATAGAGCTTGGATATATTTCCTTCTGCATCAACAGCACTATATTAAGAAAAAAGACACATATTTCACTAGATCTTAATATATTTCTGTCAAATAATTAAATTAATTTAAGAATTAAACACCATTTACATATTTGGCATTAATTGATTTTTCCAGAATATTAATGAAGTACTATTAGAATTATCCAAAACAAAAAAAAAGCCATCCTCTTAAGGAATGACCTTCTACTTATAAAATCAAAGCTGCTATTTAATCTGTCCGATCCGGCTATAGCTATGGGATAATTCGCTCTGCAAAATTTTTGTAATCTGCTTTTTATTAGACTCTTTTTCTATGGACCCAAAGAGCAATACCTGCATAAATCAATAGTGCAGAAACGAGGAAGGATACTATTTTTCCCTCTTGCGGTAAAACGTAAAAGTTTAACCCGCTTTATGTTATAAATGGTATTTCGGATTACTCCAATGCTGAGAAAGACGCCTTAGGCGACCAGCTTTTTTTCATTAAATAGTCTTAATTCAAAATCTGCCAAACTCTTTTCTCCCTTAAGCTTTTCGCCCAGTTTGATAATGTTAAGGTACTTTTCAACCGTATCTATAGCTGTCCAAGACAGTACTTCTGTTGCCGGAATACCCATGGAACGCTGCAAGGTTCTGTCGACAGGAAAATGTGGTGGTTCATTAATTTCGCCAAGGCACCAAACGTACTTTAAATAAAGATTTAGAAATTTCTGTGCGATTCCAAAGGCAGGAATGGCTTCATCAAGCACTTCTGAAGACTTAAAAAAGGCGGCCAATTGTAAAATATTCTCAAGATGACCTTCTGAGGAAACCTCTTTTTTATAATGCTCCTCCTCCAATGAAATCACAAAGATTTTCAGCTGCTCTTCAAAAAATTTTATGTCATTTTCGGAAAGCTCATCTTTATAGATTTTCACTCTTTGATAAGCACCATTAATCGTTAAATACCAAATTTCGCTTTTGATAAAGTTGTTATCCATGATTTTAATGGCATTATTAAGCCATCTCCTGAACTAAATATATCCTAAATCAAAATAAGAACAAATTAATATTTCACATATTTTGGATTAACCAAATATAATAAAAGAAGAATTAGAAATAATAGAACTTTTCCGTTAGCAGTGCTTATGGTAGAAAACAAATGCCAACAGCCACACTTTTAGACCTCATGATGAACTGATTTATAGGCCGTTAATTCAGAGTAAGCTTATCCCTGTTGTCGGGCTGAACAAAGTTGAGCTTCCAAATGTAAATCACCTGTTATCAACTTTGTTCAATCTGACTTTATTATTTATACTTTAAATTCGCTCAAAGTTTAAGCTTTGCGATCAACCAACCGATGCCAAAAATCAGTATGGTTCCAAAAACGACCACCCAATTAGAGTGAATCAAAGGCTCAAGTCCGATTAATGGAATGATGCTGGTCCATACAATAAAAATTAAACCCACTGCAACCGCAATCATCGCCGCCTTTGGCGTTATGTTTTTTATCAAAAGCCCAAGCAGGAATAAACCCAAAATACCACCACTGAATATGGATGCCAGTGCCCACCAAGTATCCAGAGCACTACTTACACCATTAAAGGCCAGTGCCACGATAATACTAAGTAGCCCCATTGCCAAAGAAGACAACCTTAGAAAGCCTATTGAAGCTTTTTCTGATACTTCGGTTTTACTGAATTTCCTATAGTAATCTGACAATAATACCGTAGCGGAGCTATTGATACTGGTACTTAGCGTACTCATACCCGCAGAAAAAATAGCGGCTATTAAAAGACCTGTAAGCCCAACGGGTAGCTGATTGACAATAAAATGAGGAAAAACCTTATCTGAGGCCATACCATTCGGCAATAAATCCGGATAGGTTTGATAAAAAACCCACAGAGCGGTTCCTATCATAAAAAACACCACAGAAACAGGGACATATAACAAACTTCCCATCCAAACAGACTTGGCAGCATCTTTGTCATTTTTGGCTCCTATATACCTTTGAATATAACTCTGATCTGCACCAAAATTCTGAAGGTTAATAAAGAAGCCATAAACCAAAATTAACCAAAAGGAGGGCTGGGTTAAACTCACATTTAAGTCTCCTAAGCTAAATTTCTTACTTGCTGAAGCCGCTTCTACAAATCCGCCAAAACCTCCTGGGATATCAATAATAAGCATCACAAGGCAAGTTAAAGCTCCAGCAATAAGTATTATACCTTGAATAGCGTCTGTCCATACTACGGCTTCTATTCCCCCTAAAGTGGCATAAATCATCACCAATAATCCCGTAAAAATAATAATGGAAGGTATGCTCCACCCCATCAGGGTATGCATCGGCAATGCCAACAGATACAAAATAGCTCCCATTCTGGCCAATTGGGTTAGCAAATAACACGCGGATGCATAAATTCTAGCCCAGACGCCGAATCGCTGCTCCATAAAAAAATAGGCCGATTCGCTCCCAAGCTTTCGGTATAAGGGAACAAAAAACTTCACAGAGATAAACGCAGCTAAAGGTATGCTTAAGCTAAAAACCAATCCGTTCCAATCTTTAAAAAAAGCATTGCCCGGAAGGGCTAAAAAACTAATACTACTTACATAAGTAGCAAATACAGACATGCCCAACGCCCAAGCGGGTAGCCGGCCTTCACCCGTAATAAATCCCTGAGCCGTTCTCTTTTTCCTGTAAAAAGATAGTCCAAAGGCTACGACTAAAATGAGGTAAAAGACAAAAATGCCGATATCAATAATGCTCGTTTTCAAAACAGTGACTTTAAGTTTTCTATAAGCTCTTCTCTTTTAGTTTCAGACATCTGCTGCAATGGCGGAGCCAAAGTGTCTTCACATAAACCATTCACGTTCATGGCTGTTTTAAGCCCTTGAAGGTAAGAATTAGGGCTGCTGGTCATATTATATAGTCCATCGCTTAGCTTTTGTATCTGCTTCTGAAGTCTTTCCACTTCTTTCAATTCCTTGTTTTTAAAGGCATCAAATGCCGCTACATAAAGCTCAGGAAATAAATTTGAACCTCCATTAACACCGCCTTTAGAACCTAAACTTAAAGACTCACTAAGGCTTTCTTCTGGTCCCACAAAAAGGTCAAAATCCACTCCTTTTAAGATATTATTCAAGTCCGAGAAGTACTTCATATCACCAGAACTGTCTTTAAGCCCCAAAATATTAGGGTGTCCAGATAGACTCTTAACTGTTTCTGGTTCAATATGCATTTTAGTCATCCCAGGCATATTATAGAGATACAGTGGTAATTTCACTTTGTCTGCCATATTGCTGAAATATATCTCCATTTCCTCCTGCGTCATGGTATAATAAAAAGGTAGCGTGGACACTACAGCATCTGCTTTAAATAGAAATGCCATTTCCGCTAATCTTAGGGAGTCTTCAAGGCTACATGAACTTATGCCCACTAAAACAGGAACCCTGCCTTTTACGGCGTCACAAACGTGCTGCATGATCTCAATCTGCATGCCTAAAGGGAAGCTAGAAAACTCTCCTGTAGTACCTAATGGAAAAACGGCATGCACACCACCTTTAATCACGTGCTCCACAATGCCCTTTAAAGCAGCTATATCCAGTGAAAAGTCCGAATTTAGTGGTGTTACCAAAGGGGTAATGATACCCGAAAGTTTCAATTTTGTATTATCAGTCATCTTTAATTTAAAGTCTTTTTGGGTCTACTTTTACGTATTTAATTAACTCACGGTTATATGTATATGTAATATGTACCGTGCCGTCTTTTGCTTGAATAATAGCGGGGTAAGAAAACTCCCCTTTTTCAGTTTCTAAAGTCAAGACTGGCTTCCACTCCTTACCATCCGTAGAAGTGGCAAGTTGTAGCGGAGAGCGTGGTCCGCCCCATTTTCCTGGGAAGTTTACGGTAGGGTTATAAATCAATAACTGACGACCATCTTTAAGGGTCACAGCGTCTGTTCCCGAGTTAGGATTGGGAATATTAGTTATTTCTATCTCAGACCAAGTTTTACCATTATCAGAAGACCATAAGTTCATAAGTCTACTTTCTTTACTTCTACATATCATTTGCAACCTACCGTCTGGATAAGTCAAAATACTTGGCTGAATGGCATTGGTTTTAACACCATCGTTTAAAGGACCAGAAATGCTCCATGTTTTACCCCAGTCTGTTGTTTCTTCTAAATAAACCTGCCAATGGTCCACATCATCTATTTCCACTTCCTTACTGGTAGGACAAAGTAAGCGGCCATCTGCTAATAAAACTGGCTTGTTCTTAACAGGTCCAAATATATCTTCAGGCAATCTTCTAGGCGTAGACCAAGTTTTTCCACCATCGTTACTTTCGGTCATTTCTCCCCACCAAGTTCTAGGGGTAGGTCCGACTTTAAAGAACAATAATAATGGGCCATTCGGCACTTGAAATAAAACTGGATTCCATGTAGGGTACCTTTTGGTGCTATGTTGAATTCCGTTCGCTACAGACATAGGAGCTGTCCATTTGTTGTTTACCAAACGGCTCACATAAATTTCTACGTCTTTGTCTCTTTCTTCAGTTCCACCAAACCATGAAGCTACGAGCCCTGTGGGGGTTTCCTCAATGGTGGATGCATGGCAACTCGGAAATGGAGCTTTTTCATAAATAAACTCAGATTTCAGTATGGCTGACTTCTGAGCCTGTATGTTCATTAAAGTACTGAGCATCAATGCCAGTAAGGCAATTTTAGTTTTCATTTTTACGATTTATAAGGTTGAATAGAATGGAAAAATATGAAAATGTTCCTGATTTCCTATCCTAGATCGAGCAATTAAATTTTACTCATACTACTCTTTTTAACACTATTAAGGCTATTGATCTTTTTAATTTATTCTCGGCAACCAAAAAATTAGCAATAGCAGCATTTCATATCTTCTTTACAAAATACGGAGCATCGTTTACTGGCTCTTTGATGCCATCCTACTGTATATGAGGCAGCTCTTTCCCAAATTTGATAAACAATCAATAAATCTTACCGAACCCGTCCTTTTTCTCCATATTTAGAAACCCTTAAACCTTTCGTACCGTCTATTTGCTTCGCAAAATCGAGTATGGTCTTATCCATGCCTGCTCCCACTATTTTGATATTGTTTTTACCTTCAATAGAAAGTGTGGAATTGATAAAAAAATGCATTTCGGCAATAATCATAACGTCACCATCTTCTGCCTGAATCATTTCGGTTTGAAGAGCTTTCTGAAAATCCGCCTGAGCCAAATAGGAATAAACGGCAAAAAAGGCTGTTGCAGTGAGTAGGGTTTTTCTAAAACATAGATTTTTCTCAATATAGCGGTCTAATCTAAAAATATTTTTTCTTTGCATTCGTCTTATACCTAATAAAACCTTTCAAAATATTTTCCTTAAATTGGTATAAATCTTTGTCTTATGTCAATGATTCTAATATCCCCTTAGAAAGTATTTTTAGCGTTGTTTTTACACTTCAAGTGGAATTGTGTGTTTTTTGTGAAAAATAATTTCAT
>NZ_JBSRVI010000129.1:0-8105 GCF_055134445.1 Arcticibacterium sp. | reverse complement strand
ATTCCGAAATGGCCAAAAACCTGTACACCTTAGGTCAATACCTTTACGACGATACCTACATCCAAAGAGCCAAAAATATGCTGGGCAACATAGATACCGATGCTCTTAAGAATGGTCCATACTATGCAAACTGGAACATTCTAAGAACTTACTTCAGTAAAGAGCCTTATGAAGTGGCTATTGTAGGAAAAGACAGTGATAAGTTTAGAAAGGAAATGGATGCCCATTATTTGCCCAACGTCTTTATTTCTGGTGGCACAGAAGAAGGAAACCTAGCACTATTAAAAGGCAAATTGGTCAAAGAGAAAACCACTATTTATGTTTGTCAAAACAAGGTTTGTCAATATCCTGTGAATACGGTGAAGGAGGCTTTGGAGTTGATTAAATAGAATTACTAGCCCGCCCAATTCTCCCTATCCAAACTTCTATATTGAATAGCTTCGGCTTGAACCTGCAGAATTTATATATCTATAATCCATTTATTTATATATTCAAAAGAGTTATTCATTCAAACGACAGCACATAACAGTCTTATAAAAAGAGGCTTAAATAAAGCGGCCGTAAAATAACTTTTCTTGCTTTTCTCTCTCCCCCCCCCCTTAAATTCGTTTTAGGTCTGATGAATTGATCAACAAAAGACTAACAAAATCCGGCAATGATTATTACCACATAAAGAGCTCAAGGACTAATCAAATGTAAACGGAGAAAAGGTTTTCAGTCCACACTGAAAAGGGGAAACCCGCAGAACGCCCTCATATAATGGTGAAGCACAAACTTTTAAAATTTAAAACAATGAAAAATCGTTCATTTTATCTTTTCTTAATCATATTTAGTAGTCTTTATTCCTGCTCAAAACAAGAATTGGAAAAAAGCGTTTTACCTTCAGAAGTATCAAAAGAAACAAAAGAAGAGAATTTCAGGGAGAGTAGGTTTGCAATTTCAAACCAAATAATGGAATTTAAAGATTCGCTGGAATATCTTTCACTTAAACAGAAATTAATTTCTTTCGAGGTACAAAATGAGTTTAAAAGCGGAATTAAAAGTAAAAAATTTGAAAGCCTTGCGGATTATTATTCTAACCTTGACGATTCATTCTATGAGAATCTTATTAGTACCAAAGGTTACCAAAATGATGATAATTATGAATTAATAACATATATTGGGGAACCAACGATTGAATATACTGTTCCTGAATATGAGATACAATTGATTCTAAATAAACAAAGGCAACTAATTATTGGCAAGGAATTATACACTTTTTTTTACGACTATGTGAATATTTTGAATCTTGAAAATGGGAGTGAATACAAGAAAAGTTTGAATCGAGTAGGAATAAGTAATCCTGGGTTAAAAGTTTCTGCAACAGGTCAGGAGTATGCCGTGAGTGGTACTTATTCATATGGAGGGAAGGATTACAGATATATATTACATTCTGAGTCTGTAGGGTTCAACAGCAATCACTTTTATAAGGCAAAAATCAAAACAAAACATCAAAAGAAGTTTCTTGGGACGTTTTTCAATTCTCAATGCACTCAGATTTTAATGAATGGAAATGCTGAATCTGGCGTTTATTTACCCCCATACGGTAATCAGATTTGTGGACAATACTGGACTTATAGAACCTATGGTGGGTATTGTACAAGTTGTTCAAATACAACAACTGATATTAAAGACTGGTCTTATGATCACCCTTGCTTTCAAAATATAAATGCAGAAGTAACATTTATTTGTAAGGATGGGCTAGGTAGGGTTTTATCTTTAAATCACTCTTCACCTTGGTAGAATGCGTAATTTTTTAAATGTTTTAGCCATTATCATATTTTGTTCATCTAATCTTAAGGCTCAAAATATTGTTGAACTTGGAGTCTATTCAGTTTTCGATGATTGGGAATTTGAAGGAGTTAAGACAAAGAGATATGGTTATACCGATCCTTATTTAAATATTGCTATTACACATTATTTTCTTCGTGAAAATAAGTCCTTCAAAGTTTATGGTGGCATAAGAGGATCTCAATATTTTAGAAGAGCAGGTTTATATAGGACAAAATCTCTTATCATGTCATTTGAAAATGGTGTTTCATATAACCTTCATTTTCCTCGTCGAATTAATTTTTTACCTTTTATTGGTTATGTTGTTCAGATTCCACCGTATGGAAATGACGATTTAATGGAGTTTAGAAACTTTCGAACATTTCTGATTAATGGAGGGCTTCTAGTAAATGATGTATATAATAAAAGAATAGGAATTAAGGCTTCGATAGATTTAAAACCTTTTGCTACAATTGTAAGTGAAGATTTACCTATTGATAATCTGAACAGGAAATTTAGAGTAATGCTAAACGCTACTGTCAAAATAGGTAGGTGAGTAGTTCTTGGCATGATCATCTTTTCGAAATTGATCATGCCAAATTATTAAATTCAGATCATCAACCCGCCCAGTTCTCCCTATCCAAACTTCTGTATTGAATAGCTTCGGCTAGTTGCTCGTTTCTGATGTTTTCAGAACCTGCCAAATCGGCAATGGTTCGGCTTACTTTTAGTATTCTGTCGTAGGCTCTCGCACTTAAGCCTAGTCTTTCCATGGCTCTTTTTAGAAGCGTTTTTCCAGCTTCATCTATTTGACAGAGCTCTTTCACCATTTCTGCTGGCATCATGGCATTTGAATGTATGTCTGGATAATCCTTAAATCTTTCAATCTGTATTTCTCTGGCTTTTACTACACGTTCTCTTATTTCGGCCGAGGTTTCATTTTTTCTGGTTGAAGATATTTGGTCAAAACTTACAGGTGTCACTTCCACATGTAGGTCAATTCTGTCTAGTAATGGCCCCGAAACCCTATTCAAGTATTTTTCTACAGCTCCTGGAGGGCAAGTGCAGTCTTTATCTGGGTGGTTATAATAACCGCATGGACATGGGTTCATACTGGCAATCAGCATAAAGCTAGAAGGGAACTCTACAGATAGTCTGGTTCTAGAAATACTTACCTTCCTTTCTTCTAGCGGCTGACGCATCACTTCCAGAACTGTTCTTTTAAACTCTGGTAATTCATCCAGAAATAATACCCCGTTATGAGCCAAAGAAATTTCTCCTGGTTGCGGGAAACTTCCACCGCCTACCAGTGCGGCGTCTGAAATAGTATGATGTGGATTCCTGAAAGGTCGTTTTGAAATAAGTGTCGCTTTTCCGCCAAGTTTTCCAGCCACCGAATGAATCTTGGTAGTTTCTAAAGCCTCTGGTAATGTAAGCGGAGGCAAGATTGATGGTAACCTTTTGGCCAACATCGTTTTTCCCGCTCCAGGAGGACCAATCATGATGGCGTTGTGCCCACCTGCAGCGGCGATCTCCAAAGCCCTTTTGATGTTTTCTTGTCCTTGAACATGAGAAAAGTCGGCCTCGTAATCATTGACCGTATGGTAGAAAATATCTCTGGTGTCTGTTACCAAAGGCTGTATTTCTAACTCGCCTTTTAAATAACGAACGGCTTCGTCCAGCGTCTCTACACCGATAACATCTAATTTGTTGACAATAGACGCCTCTTCCGCGTTTTCTTTGGGCAATATAAAACCTTTTTTGCCTTGAGCTCTAGCTTCAATAGCAATAGGAAGCACCCCTCTTATAGGTCTCAATGTGCCATCCAGTGAAAGTTCTCCGAGTATGACATAGTCAGATATTTCTTTGGCGTAAGTAACACCACAAGAAATATTGATTAGGCATAGTGCTATGGGTAAATCATAGGAAGAACCCTCTTTTCGGATATCCGCAGGGGCTAAATTGATGACTGTCTTTTTTCTGTCTTGCGTGTAACCTTCGTTTTTTAGTGCAGCATCTATTCTTTGAAGGCTTTCTTTTACGGCATTATCTGGCAGACCGACCACGCTGGTACCTGCACCTTTTATAATACTAATTTCTACCGTGATTAAAGTGGCACTTACGCCATAAACGGCCGCACCGAAAGTTGTTGCCAGCATATGTGGTTTATTTTATTTTTCCCAAAGCCACTCTTTACCTAAGATCAATTCATTCTTAAGGTTTTGACTTACAAGATAATCGCGAGTTTCTTCACTCGATTTTCTTTTAGGAAGTGTATCAGAATTTGCCAGAGCATAAAGCATCATGGCGGTGTATTTTACATTATTTTCTAAATGCTTTTTATCCACTAAGCTAAAGTTGTCGCAGTCGGCATGGTAACAGTTAAGAGCACTTTTTGATAATTTTCCCATTGGAGAGCAAACAGGAATACCATTTAGCATAAAGGTTTGATGGTCGCTATGCAATCCTGCAGAGCTTGCATTTTTATTTTCATAATTTTTATCAATAGCTTTAATCTCAGAGCCGATTTCCTGGAAATACTTATGAAGTTTATCGTCTCCAAAAGCATTGAATCCGTGAGGATTGTTCAGCATGTCTAGGTTCATCATCAACGCGATGTCTTTTACGCTACCGTCTGCTTTAGCTTTGTCAATATAACTTTTAGACCCTAATAAGCCTTGTTCCTCACCCATAAAGAGTACAAATTCTATAGGTCTTTTAGTTTTAAGATTTAACGTTTTAAAAACTCTTGCAATATCTATGACAGAGTATGCACCTATACCATTATCAATAGCTCCTTGAGCTAAGTCCCAAGAATCTAAATGTGCACCAATAACAATTTTTTGATTATCATATTTGCTTTGACCCTTATGCTCCGCAATGACATTTCTTGCCCTAACGGGTTTGTTGAAATTCAGCATTTCTATTTGAGCCAATAAATCATTTTCATCGCTTTGCCATGCTCTTATCGCCTTACCACTTTCAAAAGAAATACAGATGGCTGGGATGGCAATTAAAGAGCCCGTTACCGAAGCCGTGCCGGTTAAGAGAACTTCACCAGGGACAGAATTGGCAATCATAACTGCTGCAGCTCCATATTTAATAGCCAATGCGGTTTTTTCGGAGCGATGCAGATTTTTCTTTCCCTTGTTTTCTTCAGACTGAATATTGATGTTAAAAAGAGCCACTTTTCCAGATAGCTCATCTTTTAGCTTTTCAAAATCAGATTCTAAACCGTCGTTGCAGTCAATGATAGCAGCTGAAACATTGGCAGAAATAGGAGAGTGAGCTAAAGCCACCACTTTGACCTCTTTAAAGTTGTCGCTGTTAGAGGGTACTATAGATAGCGATACTTTATTTCTGGACCAAGATTCTACTTCAAAAGGAGCATATTGGGCATTTTGGTATCCAAAATCTTTGAAAGTCTTTAGTGCAAATTCTTCTGCCTTTTTTCCGTTTTCAGAACCCGTTAAACGATGTGTACTGATTTTGATGGCTTCCTGAAGTTTTTCGTAGGCCTTACTGTTTTTGGATACATCTTGTGCTATATCCGTAAATATAGATGCTCTTTTCTTATCCAAATTAGAGAAGGATGAGAAAAGAACGCAAAAAGCAACCAGGGATGTTAAAATGTTTTTCTTCATAGAAATTATACCCGAATTAAGTTTTTTATTGAGTAAAAACCTATTCTAAGTCCTAATAAAGGTCAATAGCTGTCACTTAGTTTGATTTTATCTTTATTATTATAGATTAAAAACCATTAGATTTGATTTTTTCATTTTTTTTTGTGAAACTTGGTGGGCAGACACTCTTAGTATATCTATCCCCATAAAATTTTTTTGTTTTAAAATTAATTTCGTTGAAATTAGTTTTTTCGCCTTAACTTTAACTTTTATAAGTTTAATTTTGGCATTTGTAATCCGTTATTAGAAATTTATACTATTAAAAAGAACACATGAAAAAAGGTATATTAGCTTTTATCGCTGTTTTAACTTTAGCAAGCTATTCTTTAAAAGCACAAGATACTTGTAAAGTTTGTAAGCCGTATCCTTGGGAAATTGGAGTTCCCTTAGGTATAACGCAATACTTCGGCGATGTACACTGTAGCATGCCCTATGCAGCAGGAAATAGAATTGTCTCAGGACTTTTCGCAAGAAGACATTTGAGTGATTACTTCGCAGTACGTCCTCAAATTCTTGTAGGGGGTCTTGCAGGAAATGATTTTTCTCAACCTGATGGATATTGGGACTACAGAGGGTTAAAATTTAAAACTCCTTTAGTAGAGGCATCCATATTAGGTGAAATATATCCTTTTAAAGAGAGAAGTATTACTTGTGAAGGAATCACAAGAAAAACACTTGCTCCTTACCTATTCGGTGGAATTGGTATGACTTATACAAAACCAACGGTTACTGTTCAGTCAGGAACTACTTTTCCTCCTTTGCCTCGTGATATCGCTGCGGATGCTGCTAGCTTAAAGAAGTTTGCTGCCGTTATTCCTTTTGGTTTAGGTGTTAAATGGAATGTGGCAGAACGTTTTGCTGTGGGTGCAGAAGGTGGTTACAGATATTCTTTTTCAGATTACCTAGATGGTATCAGTATGGCAGCAAATGACCAACGTAATGATGGTTATTTCATAGGATTACTTACTGGTTCATATAGATTCGGAGATAAAGATAGTGATAAGGACGGGACTGTAGACAAATGCGATATTTGTCCTGATATTCCAGGCTTACGTAAATTTCAAGGTTGCCCTGATACAGATGGTGACGGTGTTCCAGACAATATTGATGCGTGTCCTACTATTGCAGGTCCGGCCTCTTTACAGGGTTGTCCAGATACAGATGGAGATGGTATTGCAGATAAAGATGATGAGTGCCCAACTTTATATGGCTTAGCAGCTTTGAATGGCTGTCCAGACAGAGATGGAGATGGCGTTGCAGATAAAGATGATGAGTGTCCAGACTTAGCTGGTGTGATTGAATTGAGAGGTTGCCCAGATACAGATGGAGACGGCATTGCAGATAAAGATGACGATTGTCCAAACTCTCCAGGTCCTGCGGCTACTAATGGCTGTCCAGATTCTGACGGAGATGGAGTAGCAGATAGCGAAGATGATTGTATAAATGTAGCTGGTGATGCAGATGGCTGTCCAGATTCTGACGGAGATGGTGTTCCTGATAACAAAGACCTTTGTCCTGATGTTCCTGGTCTTATTTCAAACCAAGGTTGTCCAGAAGGTTACGTTAACGGAGTAGCTCCTGCTTTAGGATATAGAACAGCTAGCGGTTGTGAAATTACAGCTTCTGAACTTGATGAGTTAAATTATGCTGCACAGCAAATTGAATTCTATAGTGGAACAAATAAATTACGCCCATCATCTTATAAGTCTCTTCAAAGAGTTTGTGATTTGTTGGCAAGATGTTCTGACGCTGCGATACATATCAATGCATATAATGATGGAGCTTCTAGTGCTACTAATATTAGATTAGCTAAACTTAGAGCATGTGCTATATATACATATTTCCTTCAAAAGAAATGTTTAACTAAATCAAGAGTGTCTTATGACGGATTTGGTGATGAAGATACAGCAAGTTATTATACCAATGCGGAAGGTAAAAGAACAGGTACAAGAATTGAGTTCTTGTTAAAGTAAACTAAGCTTTAAAGGTTCTTTATGAAATCCAGTTGATGAAAGTCAACTGGATTTTTTGCGTTTTTAGGAATTGGACTGAATTAGGGCGAAATGAATTTGATTAAGGCATCTTTATTTAAAGTATAAATGAGCCCTACACCTTGGCGTAATTGGGCGTAGGATGTTCATCTGTGTGTTCCTTGTCTATGGCTTGTTAGCGTGGGTTTAATGAGGTAGGTTTTGTTTTCCGCATGGCGTGGGGGATTGTTCTATTTGTTTGGCAGGTGTATTATCAAGAATGGCTTTGTTGTGGGACTATTTCCTAGCGGTGTTTAGTTTATTAAGATATTGATTAATGCATTTTGAGCTTAGCACAAAATGCCCTTGGTTCATTAGAGAACAAGGTTCTGGTTTAATATGACGAGGATTCTCAGAAGGAATTAAAGCGAGAGAAAACTTTATATGGCTGTTAAGTTGCTGATTTTGTGAAGGGTATATTTCTTTATGTTTTATTCTTTAATTATTTCGATTTTATTCTTGCGAGTCCGGAAAATATAGTTGTATCTTTGCAATCCCAAAACGGAGAATCGTTACGGGTTTAGTTCTAAGCGAAGATGGTGATTGAGGGAGGGAAAAAGAAAAGTAAAAAAAATATCAAATT
>NZ_JBSRVI010000128.1:0-17973 GCF_055134445.1 Arcticibacterium sp. | reverse complement strand
TCAATAAATCCTTTTCCTTTCCATTTTAATACTTACCATTCGACAGGCTGGGCTATTTTACCGGAACGAAATTAGAGATTATTTTCAGCTATGAATCAATATAAACTCATAGATTCTGATTGTGAATAGATACCAGTCCTCTTGGCGATTGATAAAACGGCAGACTAAGCTTCCTTCTGATAGTTTTTTGAACTAAATTGAAGAGGATTCTCAAATGAAGTGATTTCTAAGTCATCATGGAATTTTGTAATTCCCTTTAGTTCTTTGATAATACAGTATTTATAAAAAAAACAAGTTTTTGGGTAGGAGCAGGCCTACGATGTGGTATACTTTCAATTCTCTATTTTTAGAGAGGATTCTCACCCCGGTTATTTACGAGAAAGCCCAAAATCTGTTATGAATACCTGCCTGTCCTCCTATCGGCCGAAAAATCGGCAGACTGAGCTTTCAAAATTCTATATTTAGAGATTATTCTCAACGTGATTCCTTATATATTAACATGCCTATCTAATTAATATTCCGAGAGAATTGTATAATTTCATTCTGTATATTTTATTTAACCCTATGAAAAAACAATTCTTACTTTATATTTTAATGCTTTTATGCATTAACTCGATTGTCGCACAGGACAAACCTCTTCAGATAATTATGATTGGTGCACACCCTGACGATTGTGACATTAAATCAGGAGGTACGGCTGCACTTTTTGTTGCTATGGGACATAAGGTTAAATTTTTATCAGTCACTAACGGAGATGCTGGTCATATGAGCGAAGGTGGTGGGATGCTTGCACAGAGAAGACTTCTCGAAACCAAAGAAGTTTCAAAAAGACTCGGGGTTACTTATGAAGTCTTGGATAATCATGATGGAGAATTACTTCCTACTTTAGCCATTCGTCTGGAAATTATCAAAAGAATCAGAGATTGGAATGCGGACGTAGTTATTGCACCAAGGTCAAATGATTATCATCCAGATCATCGCTATACAGGAATTTTAGTTCAGGATGCCGCCTTTATGGTTGGAGTACCCAATATTGCCCCCGACACCCCTCCCCTGAATAAAAACCCGGTATTTCTTTATTTTCAGGATAATTTCAAAAAGCCAAACCCCTTTCAAGCGGATATAGCCATTGACATTTCCAGTGTCATTGATAAAAAAGTTTATAGTTTGGATGCTCATCAATCTCAGTTCTATGAATGGCTGCCTTGGATTGGCCAATACGCTGATAAAGTACCCAAAGGTCAGGCAGAAAGACTGGAGTGGTTGAAAAAACTAAGAGGAAATGGCATATCTCCCTCCGTAAAAGCCAGTCTTGAAAAATGGTATGGAAAAAGCAAAGCCGAGAAAGTAAGTTTTGCGGAATCCTTTGAAATTTGCGAATATGGTAGCCAACCCAATGAAGAGGATATCAAAAGGCTATTCCCTATGTTAGGGAGATAAATCTTCAATGAGATTAATTTATTCCGGCTTCGGCTCCCTTTTATAAATAATCAAGCCATTTAGAAAATTTCGCAGAGTCTGGTCGCCGCATGGTTTAAATTTTTTATGATCCTTATTACGGAAGATGGCTCCTAATTCGCCTTGGTGATTGAGAAATCAAGCAGTTTAAGTATTTCAACAATTTCCTGATAGTTAAGCTTAAGTGATACACGAAGCTTTTCCATAATGTCATTGTTGCTCCTATTATTTATCGGGAAACTTCAATTTTTATTGGTCTCAGAAATAGTTAAAACTATGCAATTTATTGCATTTTGCTTTCAGCTTCTAAAAATGTGCTATTTTGGTATATGGATTTTCAAAGATCAAACGGGCATAGTATTTCAAGACTTACAGTTCATAATAGTATGGTCGACTAAATATCGTCATGCCGTTCTAGGGGGAGATATCAAGTTACGGTGTCGCACTTTGTTAATACAAATTTGTGAGGCAGAGGGAGTTCAAATATTGAAGGGAGTAGTATCAAAAGATCATGTACACATGCATCTGGAATACCGCCCTTCTCAATCGATAAGTCAATGGGTTAAACTACTAAAGGGGCGTTCATCGAGGAAATTGCAAATGGAGTTCCCTGAATTGAAGAAGCGTTATTGGGGTCGCCATTTCTGGGCAATAGGCTTTGGCTGATGGAGTACGGTTAATATTACGGATGAAATGGTCAACGAATATTTGGAGTATCATAGAAATCCAAATGAAAGTAATAATACTAATTTTATCGTCGAATAGGCAGACTTTCAGTCTGAACTAAAACTATGGACTTTGAGTCCATAGTGGTTTATTTGGAAAATAGCGTTTCCTTAGCTAGAAATATAGAAAAAATGACATTTGAGATAAGGTTCCTTTAAGTTAGGTGAACCCTTATTTGTTTCTATTTAGTCCTACTTCCGCTATGATAATTTAAGACGAAGCTTTATTTAATCATAAATAAAAATATGTCCCAAATTAGTTTTGCAGACATGCTCCAGCTTTGGTTACGAGAATGTACTTTCTCCTTAATCTGATTTATGTTATCACTATCGATATATCGTCCATTAGAAATTATTCCATCTACAGCCTTTAGATTTGAAGCTTTATCGAGTGGGTTTTTAGATAGGATTACCAGGTCAGCAGTTTTGTTTTCGTTTACAGTACCAAGTTTGTCTTGAACCTTAAAGTACTCTGCAGGATAAAGCGTAGCTGTTTTTAAAACGTCAAAGCCAGAAAGTCCTGCGGCCGAAAGTTCTTGAAGTTCGTCAATCAATGAGCTTCCTGGTAACTCAGGAACGTCGGCTCCTGCAAGAATCTTAACTTCTTTTTTGTTCGCTGTTTTAGTTATTTCTAGTCCTTTTGAGTAGAAATCTTTATAAACCAGCCGGCCTAGTGAACTGGTGTCTTCTTGTATAGTGGCATCTAAATCTTCAAATGATAAAAAACGTAAAATGGGGTTTATATTATCATATCTTGCCCTAAATGTTAAATCATCGGCAAAGGCATCAGACTTTCTAGTGAGGTGGGTGGGGCAGTAATACGTCTTATTGTTTTTCATTACTGCTAGATTTTTATGCAAGAGCAATGTATCATGCTCCACAAGCATTTTCTTTCTCAGTGCTGTATTATCATGTTGTTTTGGATTTGGCTCATTTCTTAATTCATCAGAACCTTTAAAGCTATCCCAGAGTAAAAATCTTGCGTGCTCCAAACTCTTGATGCCTGCATTACTAGCTTCCATTGTACTAACTCTAACAGGTTTATGGCCTGCCACATCAATTCCAGCTAACTGTGCCTCTTTCATAAGAGCGAAAAATGCCTCACGAGGAATGTTATTATAGGTCTTAATTAAATCAATTTCATGTTTCTTAAAATAACGGATTAGCTCTTTAGCTTCTTTTTCATTAGAGCAGTTATAAAATTCTGGAAAGCCATCAAACATAGCACTCGGACCCTCAACGGCGAAACTGGGAAGGCTATGAACTTTAGGACCCAAGAGTTCATTAGCGTGAACCATCTTATTCCATTTCTTAATTTTTTCTGGTGTAGAGGCAAAAGAGTCTTTGCTGTCATAAGCACCTCGCATATCTCTTAAATGCATAACTCCATTTATTACATATTCTGGGTAGGCACTATTTGGAGATTGTTTAATCAAATGAGCGTGCATGTCCCAAAGTGCTGGAATGAGGTATTTATCCTTGCCATTTACAATGTGGAGGTTCTTTAAATCATGAGAAATAGCACTATCTGAAATGCTTTTTATGGTATTGTTAGAAATGAGTACGTGTTGGCTTTTTAGCAGTGAGTCATTTTCTACATCAATGATGTTAATGTTTTCTAACAGTAGGTTGTCATACGTTTTTGCTTCAAAATCTATAGAAGGAAATGGAAAAAAAACGAAGCTGAAGAATACGATCAGCAAAGAGAATAAACCTATCCCCATAAATTTTAAAAATCTGAGTAGTTTCAACATGGATTTCTATTTTTTGATTACTTAGTAAGTCGGATATACTAAGCGTAAAAGTGCACAAATTAATATAATTGAAAGAATAGTGAGGCTGGCGTTTAATGAGAAAAACCACCTCAAGAGGTGGTTTTTAAAAGAAATAATTTTAAGTCAGTTTTAAATCTCAGTCAGCTTAATACTTCTATAGTTTATACCCATTTCGTTTTTTGGGTGTAGCTGAATGCCTACTGGGCCCTTAGCAGGAATATCCTCAGAGGTGTAGTTCATCACTTCTTTACCATTTAGCCATACCATATAGGTATTGCCAGTTACTTTTACTTTCATGGTGTTCCAATCGTCGGCTTTAAGGCCACTGATGTCGGCTTCTTTAGGGTAACCTTTTCCAGGGATATAGGGAGAGCCGGTAAGGTCTCTTTTCTTTGAGCCAGAGATACCAATCTGAATCTGGTCTTTATCAGACCTTAGGAAAATGCCAGAGTCTACAATACCAAAAGTGTTTTTGTATTCCACTTCTATCACAAAGTCGGTATATGATTTTTCTGTCCATAGAATACTGCCTTTACGGTCGTCTGAACTTTTTACTACCAGCAGGCCGTCAGATACGGTCCAGTTGTCATGGTTAGGATTAGGCACGACCCAGCCGTCAAGGTTTTTACCATTAAAGATTTTTTTCAGCTTTTGAGCTGAACTTTCTGTAAGAGAAAATGTAAGCAGAATGCTTAATAGGATTGTTATTTTTTTCATTTCAATAAGTTTATGTGGTAAAGCTAGTAGAAAAATATTTTTATGGGCTATTGCCCATTGAGCTTTTTGTTTTTTTTAGGAAATATGATTATTTAAAGAATAAAATGCACAAAAGGTTTATGTATGTTGATATGTTTTTTGCTAAATTTATTCCGTTTTACAAATAAATTTGTTTTGGAAATGAAGAAAATACCTATGAAATACCGGTATATCATGCCGGATATCATGCTCCTCATGGCTGCTTTAGAGGTGTTTAAGAAGGTTTTTATGTAAATCTCAACTTTATAAAGCTTAATCTTGAAAAACGTTGATTTTATTAAAAACTATCTTAGTTGGATAGTTTAGATTACTGGTTTAAGACTTAAATTCTAGTGTTTTATTAGATTTTATCTCTTCCTAAGAAGTACTTTTTAAAATAGTATTTTAAGGGATTAGAATATTTTTCCATTTTCCATGGTCTACTAGAATGGGGAAGGTGAATTACAGAAAGGTCATTTGAAAGGTAATTAAGGAAGCCCAGTGTACGAGACATTTTGGAGATGCTTACATCAAACCAATCTTTCTCGGGGTTTAAGGTGTGGAAGTCGTATGCTTTTAGGAATCTATTGCACAATACGGTGCAGCAGAAACTTAAGCTTCTTTTGGTGGTAAATAAATCGCCATCTGATTTGCTGATGTTTTTATACGGAAAGTTTATGGTGCCATCTATATCTGTAGTTACAGAGCCTATCATTCCCACATTGTCTAGTTCGTCAGCTAATTTGTTTAGCTCCGCAATGGTCTCTTTTTTTACCAGTACATCGGACTCTATAATGAGCAAATGCGTGTTTTGTTCTAAGGCCATTTTCTGAGCCATTCTCAAAACCGTGATGTAATTCGGCGAAGGTGTATCTACTATTTCCGCCAGATTGATATGCTTGTAATTGAATTCATTCTGGTTTTTCTCCAAGAAGTCCGTTGTTTCAGAACCACTGAAATCATTGAAAACAAAGTATTGAAAACGGCCTTTGGCCTGAGCAATATTAGCAATAGTTTGTTTGGAAGTACCTAAAGAATCTTTAACAGGAGTAATAACAATCATAAAAGGGAATTAGCTGCTGCAAAGATACAGGATTAAAAGGATGCTATTCCCTTTTTTGGAAGCGGAATAATCCTAAAAGTAAAAGTATTCCTAATCCACAAAACTTTGGAAACCACTCTGGATGCTTACTGAAAAAACTTTTCTTAGAAACCATTTCTACCTCTTGCGTACCAAAAGTAGCGGTGTACCATGGGAGTTTTCCATAAATTCTACCAAACGGGTCTATAAAACAAGAAATGCCGCCATTGGAGCTTCTGACAATACTTCGGCGGTTTTCAATGGCTCTTATTCTTGTAAAACTTTGTAATTGAAAAGAGCCTGGTGTTTTGCCAAACCATGCGTCATTATTCATGAGGGCTATAAACTGAGCTCCGTTATCTACCAGACTAGCTATTTTTTCAGGGAATAATTGCTCCCAACAAATAGAAAGTGCCACTTGGAATTGGTCTCCGTCAAAATTTCCATATTTAAAAGTATAAGGTTTGTTTCCTTTAAGCATTGCCTGGCCTCGTGATGTAGGCAGATCATTAAAGTAAGGTGTAATTTCCGCAAATGGCAGTCCATGTTCCTTTTGATACACTTTTACGTCTTCTGCCTGAATATTTAAAGTATCCCAATTTGTGGCGAGTTGTGGTGTAAAAACGAGAGCATTGTTCTTATAAAAATGTTGGTTATTGCTGTTAGGATGTTCTACAAAGCCTATGGCCACTGAAGTTTGCCAATTGGCTATAGCCTCTTTGGTGAAATTTAATATGTTCTTGTCCTGCAAAAGGGCGTACGGAATGGTAGCCTCGGGCAAAACCAGCAAGTCGGGTCCATCTCTACGAACGGCAGAATCAGAGAGGCTAAAGATTTCGTCTAACAGCATTTGACCATTTTTTTTGCCAGGTGTAGCGTAGCTGTCCTGATTGGTCTGTATAATGGTGACTTTACTTTTAAGATTACCCAAACCCGTGATACCTTTAGGGTTTATTTCCATTGACCAAAAGGAATATATAAGAGGAGCGGCTAAGGCCAAACCCGGTTTCAAAAAGGCAATTTTAGTCTTTTTATCAATGGCCATGGCTAAAAGAACGTTCATTAGAATGAGCCAAAAACTGATGCCGTACATACCGAAGATATCTACAAACTGAATAAGCCAGATATTATTAGACTGAGAATAGGGAAGTAGATAAACTTGCATGCTGTGGGGCAAAAGATGCAAACCCCAATCGTTTATGGTCCAAAGGAAAGGGAGAGAAAAAGCAGCTATTTGCCATGTATATCTCTTTTTGATGAGATAGAATGCAATAAATGGGATTAAATAAAATGGGGCTATATCCAAACCCCCCATGATCATATAATGAATCTTATAATAGCCTACCCACCAAACATCTAAAAATAAGTAAATGAGGATTAACAGAAAGGATTCTAGCATGAATTTGCCAAAAGTCTTTTCCTTTCGGACATCAAGGAGAAAAGGCACAAAAGCAAACCATGCTAAAATTCCATTAGGAATACCTTCAATAATTGGAAAGGAATGTCCTAATAGAATTCCAGAAATAAGCCAAGCTGGGATTTTTCTAATAATGGACATCTTCAATTTTCTTTTTCAAACCCTCAATCTCCCTCTGCTGTTGTATGGTATACAGCGTCAGTTCTTCTACTTTTTCTAACAGTTTAGAAACCATCTCATGCATAGAAACGCCTTCTTTTACCACTTCTTTAGCAGAAGGAATATTTGGCAGATGCTCATTCACTTTAATGAAATCTGAAACTTCCTTTAATGACATTAAAGGATAGTCTTTTTCAAAAACTTTATCAGACCAGAGGCCTTCATTCGCATATTTAATTTTGAACTCATTTAAGACAAATTGACCTTCATTGTCCAATTCCAAGAAATTACGGTCATTAATCTTCATAGAAGGAGCATTATAGGCCACTCGCATATTGAATACCCCTTTTACATCTAGACGATATTGTGGATTCGACATGCCGATTCCTACTTTTACTAATGTGGTGTCGCCTAAGACTAAACCATCATTGACAGAAACACGGGCATTATAGCCCAAAGCGGAAGCTCTTTGCAAATTGTCGGCATTTTGACCAGCGGCACCAGCGAAAACGCCAAAGTAGGAGACCGACTGTGCAAAGGCAGTTGAGGTAGATATAATCAGCGTTAAAATGAGGCTTAATTTTTTCATATTGATTGCTTTTAGATTTCGTTAAGGTTCCATCCAAATTTTACATTGGCTGTACCATTATTTAGTTCTTTCACTTCAAAGTAAGTAGGTGTTTTTTTAGAAATATAGAGACCATTGCAATTGCCCTCTGGCTGTAGGTTTATTAAGAATTCGTCCGCACTCAAGTTCCCAAGTTCTCCAATTTCGACTTTTGCATAACCATTTATTAATGCCCCAAGTCCTCTTTTGGCTAGTTTGGTTATCTCTTGTGAGTTCGTGGCAGCTTTTCTGGCTGAAGGTGTAGGCGTAGTATTGTCAAGCCTTGTCCAGTCATACCCATCGTAGTAATAGAATCCAGGGTCATTGTCAATTTGGTAAATCAAAAGCCCTTCATTTGGATCAAGAGGGCGGTTATATTCTTCCAATCTTGGAATCATGATACCTTTATCATCGCTTTCTATATCCAGAATAGCGTCTGGGTCAGCAGTCTTGGTAAGTACGTCTATATATACACCGGTATTACTTATCAAAACGCCATCTCCATCATTATTAATTTGCACCGTTTCCACGGGACTTAATATACCTGTAGGAGCTATCACCCTAAATTCAATTTCACTTAGGGTTACATTTCCTGCTTTTCCAGAAACATTTGCGGAGATGTAATGTCCACTTTTAGTAACAAATGCGACTGATTTATAACTTTTATTAAAAGTGTAGGAACTTGAGATATCCGGTCTTGAATATAAATCTGTTATAAAATTTATTCTTAAACACTCGAAAGTGCCATAGGGCGTTTCTATAGTGCCAAAAGCATCAACTGTTTTTGTTCTGTTGTAGTAGCGTAATCCAATGAAAGGCTGAGAAACCTCATCTTCTATGTACGAATAAGTGTCTCCCAGAGCTAGCGGTATATCTGTAAATTTATAATCTACGGCATCAAAGGCGTCTTCGCCACCATCCAAATAGTAGTAATAACTATTGCCTAAAAAATTAAGGGCATCATCCCCAATGAAATAATGTTCAAATAAGTCACTCTCATTATTAGCAACATCTAGATAGGTGGACTTTACCACCTTATTAGCCGCCGGAAATTGGAGGTCAAGTGGAACTTCTTCTGTAGGAATAAAATCTTCATTATAGTATGATTGGAAAATATCTAGTATATTATTGGGAAGGATCCAGTTTTGAGCGTTTGAGGCATCTTCAATCCCAATATCCATACTTATATTGATGTCGTTGTCAAGAAAGGTCAGCCATGAGTTTCTTGGGGCGGAAATCCGAGCAATGTCGTCTTTTTCCAGCATCATAGGCAGGCCTAAAGTAGAAACTGATTTGGAGATGTTGGACACCGCACTTTTGGTCAAGACCAATGTCGCTTTGTTTTTTAAGTTTAAGAATTCTGTATTATTACTCTGAAGCTTTCCATTTATAAATGTCCCTAAGGATTTTGGGGCATTAGAGTCAGGACTAACTCCAGCAACGGGGACAGCCAATACAAAAAAAGGCAGCAGTGACATTAGAATTATTATCCCATGCTTTTTTAAATTAATTTTCATGTTTAAAGTATTTAGAGCGTTTAGTTTTCCCATCATGAATGCATGATGCCTCCATACATTTGTACTAGGCAAAATTGAGAAAGACTTAAGCTTCGCTCATATCAATATCCTATCAATTGATATAAGAATCCGTGCATGGAGCGGCTTAGAATTGCTTTTTGTATTCACCTGGCGGCATACCAAAGCGTTTTTTGAAAGTAGAAACAAAATAAGCAGTACTTCCAAAGCCAGTTTGAAAAGCAATTTCAGAAACGTTACCAGTTTTTTTTTGGAGTAATTCTGCGGCTCTTTCTAATCTCACAGATTGGATGAATTCATTGGTAGATTGGCTTATTAATGACCTGAGCTTTCTGTTTAAATGTGGACTACTTATGCCAATTTCTTTTGCCAAAATTGCCACTGAAAAGTCTTCATTCGGAATGTTTTCTTCAACGATGGCCATTAGCTTTTCTATGAATTCCTGGTCAACAGAATTGACGGAAACTTCGGTAGGTTTTATTTGAACTGTTCCAGCAAAACGGGTACGTAGTTCTTTTCTTAACTTAATGAGGTTGTCAATCCGTACTTCAAGTTCGTCTTGTGAAAATGGCTTAGTAAGATAGGCGTCTGCACCCATGTCTAAACCTTCCATTTTTTCAGTTTGGTTTGCCTTGGCAGTCAACAAAATGATGGGAATATGGCTTGTTTTTATGTCATTTTTCAAAATGGACGTTACCTCATAGCCATTTTTACCAGGCATCATTACGTCAGAAATGATTAAATCTGGTTGAATCTTCTTTGCTATTTTAATGCCCTCTGTTCCATTTTCTGCTTCTGCCACTTTGTATTTTTTTAACAATTGTGACTTAATAAAAGAACGGACTTCCAGATTATCTTCAATCAATAGTAGGCTATATTCCTGTGCAATATGCTCTTCAGCACTTTCAATGATAAATTCTGTAAGATGTCCTGTATTGATTTCATGTAAATCTGTTTCTTTTTCAAAACCTGCGGTAATAAGAGGCAATTTTACTTCAAAAGTGCTTCCTTTTCCTACTTTTGATTTTACTGAAATTTGTCCTTTATGAAGCAAAACCAGTTCTTTTACCAAAGCCAAACCAATTCCAAAATTTGTATTTTCCTGACTTGAAATATCTTTTTGGTAAAACCTGTCAAAAATATTGCCTATATCTTCCGTTGCTATTCCGTTTCCTGTATCTATAACATTGAAAAAAACATGTTGCTTTTGTTTTGAAATTTGGAAAATAATAAGCCCTTGTTTATCGGAGTATTTTATGGCATTGAAAATGAGGTTAACGAAAATGGTTTCCATTTTTTGCATATCCACAGCCATCTCCAAAACATCCTCGCTAGTCTCAAAATTTAAAGTGATGCCTTTTTTTAAAGCCAGTGACTCGAAGGAATAGAACATACTTTTCAGGGCAGGGACAACATTGACTAATTTCCTGTCTAATTTCATTTTATTAGCATCCAACTTCGAAAGATCCAATATCTGATTGATCATGCTCAATAATCTATCTGAATTGGATTGTGCTAAATCCACTAGATTTATATCCGCTTTGGATTCCATTTTTTTACGCAACTGTTCCAGTGGTCCTTTTATCAACATTAGCGGTGTGCGAAACTCATGGGAAATATTGGTGAAAAAATTGCTTTTCAAAGCATCCAAATCTTCAAAGTGCTGCTTATCCTTTTTTAATTGACGTGTTCTAAACCCTAAGCCCAATGCGAAAATGACCATTTCGAGTACTGTACCCAATTGCAGAAAGCTGAAAGAACCCATAAAAGAAGGAGTTCCATAAATAGAATCAGGATGAAACAATTCGTAGACATAATTTGGCAATATGCAAAGCAACAAAATACCTATGCCGGCCAAAAGGAACTTATCATGGACTTCTTTGCTTTTTAAAACCATGATTACTTGAACTACATAAAGAAGTCCTAAAAGAACCATAAACGAAGAAAACGGAATGTTAGGCATAAACTGCCTACCCGTTTGAATGAAATTTATTCCAGATAAGAGTGTTGTAAAAAGAATCCAGAAAATAAGAAAAACTAAGATTTTGTCGAGTCTCGGGAAGCGTTTTTTGGTTTGTAGAAAAGACCTTGAAAACTGTGTGTAAAGTGCTGGGCTTAAAACACCAGCAAATACGTAAACCCAAGGCTGTATAAAAGTATTGTTTTGATAGAAAAGCTGGTACATAAAAAGGCAGTACTTGTCCATAACAGTGGCTGCAAAAATCACAGAAAAACCATATAGGGAGTAATACAAATAAGCTTCGTCTCTTAGTATAAAAAAGTAAAGCAGATTGAATAAGGACAGTACCGCAATCATGGCCATAAAAGCAGCGGTTACCCAATTGTCTTTACTTTCCTTAACCTGTAGATTTGCAGACTCCAATATAGAAAGAAGCCTCAGATCGATTTTTAGGAAAGGTCTATATACCTTGGTGAACTTTATATAATACTCCCTAGTTTCATGTGGTTCTAAACTTACGGCAACTTGATCTGGTCGATTTAGTAAAACTAGTTTGTCATTTTTTATCACACTTCCCAGCGAATCTAGCGGGTACATCATACCAGCCAACTGAATTTTCCAAGAATCCTTTGATGCTATTGGTCTGCTGTAAACTTCAACTTTTTCACACCATTCTTCGAAAAGCTTGAGTTTACATATCGTTTTTGAATCGCTGGAGTTTTCTAATTTTAACTTTACCCAAACTGTCTTAAATGGTTCGCTCACAACGTTTTTGGCAAACGTTTCAAAATGTTCCTTTTGGATTTTCTCGAAGCTAAGATTGCTGCCTTTCTCGTAAAAGTATAATGATGAGGGATTTAAGTCACTTGATTGAAAGCCTTGCTCAGGCAAAACAAACGTTTCTTGAGCACTGAGTTGGTGTAAGGTTAAAAGAGCTAGAAGTACTTTTTTAATCATTCTGGCGGCTATCTCGTTTCCTAAAAGTAAGAAGCCTTATCCAATTCTTTTGAAGTGTTTTGAATTATTTCTGATTAAGAAAAGTAGCTTTAAAATAAGACCTTAAATTTGTTAACTTTGGTTTTATTTGAACCGAGGACATTTACTAGTCAAAGATTTTTAGCTTATGAAAAACCTCATCCTTATTTTTGCTGCATTAACAGCCTGTACACCAAAACCTGAAAGAATGTCTTACAACTGGCCTGATGCCAAAGCTCCCATAGCAGATAAAAAAGAACATATTAGAACAATTCATGGAGATGCTGTGGCAGATCCATATTACTGGATGTATGACTTTTTTGGCAAGGGACCTGATAGCACCCATGTGATAAATTATCTGGAAGCAGAGAATGCTTATTTAAAGTTAAAAATGAGCAAAACCGAAGCCGTGCAAGAAGCTCTGTTTACTGAAATGAAGAGTAAGATTAAGGAGAAGGATGAAAGTGTACCTTATCTTAAAAACGGTTATTACTATTATTCCAGAACAGAAGAGGGCAAGCAGTATTATAAGTATTGTAGAAGAAAGGACTCCATGGAAAATCCAGAGGAAATACTGTTGGATGTGGATGCCATGGCAGAAGGAAAGGCTTACTATGCTGTAAGCGGCATGAGTATTAGTGAAGATAATAAGCTTTTGGCTTTTGGGGTAGATGAAGTTTCCAGAAGGCAATACACCATTTATGTAAAGAACTTGGAAACGGGTGAGTTGCTGTCAGATAAGATAGTAAACACAGAAGGCGATGCCGTTTGGGCCAATGATAACGTTACTTTCTTTTACACCTCCAAAAATCCAGTTACGCTTCTTTCCGAGAAGATATACAGACATAGGTTAGGAACAGGGGTTTCTAAAGACCATTTGGTATACGAAGAGAAAGATAAGTCTAACTATATCGGTATTCATAAAAGTAAGAATGGGAAATGGGTTTGGATTTATTCCATGGCTACGCTTTCTTCTGAATTTAGGTACATCAATGCAGATAAAGCCAATGATGTCTTTGCGGTTTTCCAACCAAGAATAAAGGATGTACTTTACAGTGTTTCTGCTTTAGACGACAAATTTATTATAAGAACGAATGCAGATGGAGCGGAAAACTTCAAACTGATGTCAACCCCCTTAAACGCCTCTTCTAAAGAAAATTGGAAAGAATACAGAGCACACGACGCCAAAGTGCTGATTGAAGAAGTGGACGAATTTAAGAATTTTCTAGTTGTTCAGCAGCGGAAAGACGGCTTGACAGAGCTGAGTATCCAGGATCTGAAAACGGGTAAAGTACACTCTATTTCTTTTGAAGAAGCTGCTTACGATGCCAGTATTAGCACCAATGAAAATTACGAGAGTAAGCTGTTAAGGTATCGGTATACTTCTATGATTACTCCGAGCTCTGTTTATGATTATGACATGCTGTCTACAGAAAAGACTTTACTGAAGCAGCAAGAGGTACTAGGAGGTTATAATAAAGAGGAATACGTTACAGAAAGATTGTATGCTACGGCCAGAGACGGCGTAAAAGTGCCTATTTCCATCGTATATAAGAAAGGATTTAAGAAAGACGGCAAATCGCCTGTGTTGGAATATGCCTATGGTTCCTATGGCTATAGCATGGACGCATCTTTCAGTAGTTCTAGATTAAGTTTATTAGATAGAGGTTTCGCTTTTGCCATAGCCCATATAAGGGGTGGTCAAGAAATGGGCAGGCAGTGGTATTTGAATGGAAAGTTGATGAAAAAGATGAATACATTCAATGATTTTATCGACTGTGGAAAGTTTTTAATTGCCGAAGGTTATACTTCCTCTGAGCATCTTTATGCCAATGGTGGTTCTGCAGGAGGTCTTTTAATGGGAGCGGTGGCTAATCTTGCTCCAGATTTATATCATGGACTTATAGCCGATGTACCTTTTGTGGATGTGGTAAACACCATGTTAGATGAGAGTATACCTTTAACCACCAACGAGTATGATGAGTGGGGCAACCCCAACGATAAGGCAGCTTATGAGTATATGAAGAGTTACTCTCCCTATGAGAACATACAAGCTAAAGCTTATCCAAATATCCTAGTTACTACTGGCTTGCATGATTCTCAGGTGCAGTATTTTGAACCCGCTAAATGGGTAGCAAAATTAAGAGATACAAAAACGGATGGCAATATTGTTTTGTTGAAAACTAATATGGAATTTGGTCATGGTGGAGCTTCAGGTAGATTTGATTATCTGAAAGATGTGGCATTAAGATGGGCATTTTTATTAGCTTTGGAGAAGAAAATAGATTAAAAGGCTAGCTATTAGTATATCGGTTCAAAAAACTATTAAGATTCAGTGAAACTAAAAAGTATTATTGTTGAAGATGATTTGTTATCTAGAAAGACATTGGAGCATTTATGCAAAAACCATGAATCTTTGGATCACTTAGAGTCTTTTGAATCCGCAGAGGAGGCTTTACTCTTCTTAGAAACAGTGGAGGTTGATTTGATTTGGTTAGATGTTCAAATGAAAGGTCTAAGTGGTTTTGATTTACTAAACAGGTTAACCACTTCTCCTTCGGTTATTATGACTACCTCTAGTGCGGAGTATGCTTTTCAGGCTTATCAATATGATATAATAGATTATATACAAAAGCCTATCAACCTGACACGGTTTAAAGGTGCTGTTCAGAAGGTTTTATCCTTAGAGAAGTTCAGTGAAAGACCAAAAGGAATGCCTAAAAACGAGAATATTTTTGTTAAGGTTGATAAGAAATATATTCGCTTGGTGGTGGGTGATATTAACTATGTAGAGAACCTAAGTGATTACGTAAAGATATATAGCAAGTCAAATGTTTATATAGTGCATTCTACCCTAAAAGATTTAGATAAGAAGTTGGGTGATGGTTTTTTTAGGGTTCATCGTTCTTTTTTGGTCAATTTGTCCAAGATTCAAGATGTGGATGAAAGTAATCTTATCGTCGAAGGTAAAGTGATTCCGGTAAGTAGGAGAAGCCGGACTGAATTTTTGGAAAAATTAAATATTATATAGCAAAGAAGCCACGAAAATTTCGTGGCTTCTTCATTTAAACAAGATTCAAAAAAGGGGATTTATTATTAAGCTGCGTTAAGGACTAAAGTGTTATTAAGGAAATGAGTTTTTGACAAACCGAAAGTGTCTTTTTTATCTACTTTCTTAGTTGGTGCAGCGGGTGTGTTTTTTACCTCGCGGTATCCTACAGAAATTACTTCAGAGTAAGTAAAGCTTCCGTCTTTCTTCACCATTTTAAGTCTGTAGTTGTTTTCACCTGTTACTGGGTTAGTGTCCATAGTGATATATCTTAAGGCCTGATTTGAATTGAAACCTTTCAAAGTTTTGATGGTTTTGAATTCCTCAATGTTCTCGGCTTTTTCTAATTCAATTGTTTCGAAGTCAGTACCTTCTACAGAGAACCAAGATATTTTAATCTTGTCTTCCATTTTATTCAGAGAGAATTGAGAAACAACTATGGAAGCAGCCGTATTAGCCTCTGTAGAAGCACCATCTTTTCCGTCGCCAGCAAAAGCTGAAATAGTGATGAAACTTAAAACAGAAATTAATGTGAATGCCTTTTTCATTGTTGGTCGGGAGTTTTTTTTTGATTCCTGTTTGCTGATTCAAATATAGTAGGCTGAAATAGGCTAGGAGGCTGTTTTTCGATGAGTGGCTATGTCTTTTCGATAAACGGATGAATTTCGGGGAAGTGTGAAAATGGCTTTCGTCAGGTTCAAATATGATTTTGTATATACGAACTAAATCCTAACGTTTTTACAAAGAAAGAGCCGCAGATGTTTTTATATCCACGGCTCCGTTTTTTAAGCAATTTGTATAGCGAGCGTTTAATCTTTTTTAAGCAGCGTTAAGTATTAAAGTGTTATTAAGGAAATGAGTTTTTGACAAACCGAAAGTGTCTTTTTTCTCTACATTGTTAGTTGGGGCAGCAGGTGTGTTTTTTACCTCGCGGTATCCTACAGAAATTATTTCAGAGTAAGTAAAGCTTCCGTCTTTCTTCACCATTTTAAGTCTGTAGTTGTTTTCACCTGTTACTGGGTTAGTGTCAATAGAAATATATCTTAAGGCCTGATTTGAATTAAAACCTTTCAAAGTTTTGATGGTTTTGAATTCCTCAATGTTCTCGGCTTTTTCTAATTCAATTGTTTCGAAGTCGGTACCTTCTACAGAAAACCAAGAGATTTTAATCTTGTCATCCATTTTATTCAGAGAGAAGTCAGAAACAGCAATTGAAGCAGTTGAATTAGCCTCTTTAGAAGCACCATCTTTTCTGTCGCCAGCAAAAGCTGAAATAGTGATGAAACTCAAAACAGAAATTAATGTGATTGCCTTTTTCATTGTTCGTCGGGTTTTTTTTTTATTTCCCGTTTGCTAATTCAAATATAGTAGGCTGAAATAGGCTAGGAGGCTGTTTTTCGATGAGTGGCTATGTCTTTTCGATAAACGGATGAATTTCGGGGAAGTGTGAAAATGACTTTCGTCAGGTTTAAATATGAATTTGTATATACGAACTAAATCATAACGTTTTTACAAAGATAGAGCCGCAGATGTTTTTACATCCACGGCTCTGTTTTTTAAGCAATTTGTATAGCGAGCGTTTAATCTTTTTTAAGCAGCGTTAAGCACTAAAGTTTTACTAAGGAAATTAGTTTTTGACAAACCGAAAGTGTCTTTTTTATTTACTTTCTTAGTTGGAGCAGCGGGTGTGTTTTTTACCTCGCGATATCCTACAGAAATTATTTCAGAGTAAGTAAAGCTTCCGTCTTTCTTCAGCATTTTAAGTCTGTAGTTGTTTTCACCTGTTACTGGGTTAGTGTCCATAGTGATATATCTTAAGGCCTGATTTGAATTAAAACCTTTCAACGTTTTGATGGTTTTGAATTCCTCAATGTTCTCGGCTTTTTCTAATTCAATTGTTTCGAAGTCGGCACCTTCTACAGAAAACCAAGAGATTTTAATCTTGTTTTCCATTTTATTCAGAGAGAAGTCAGAAACAGCAGTGGAAGCAGTTGAATTAGCCTCTGTAGAAGCACCATCTTTTTTGTCTCCAGCGAAAGCTGAAACAGCGATGAAGCTCAGTACAGAAATTAATGTGATTAGCTTATGCATTTATTCTTTTCTCTTAATTGGGAATCAAAGTTTTTTTGCCCCCGATTTAGTAATTCAAATATAGAGGCAATAGGTGAGTGAACGGTGACATTTTTCGATAAGCGGTCAATACTTTTCGATAAACGGAAATGTTTTCAGAAAAATGGCCACTTTTTTACCATATTTCAGGGTGAACTTTACTTTTCGATATACTTAATCTTCTTTTATAGGGATGAATAGTCGTGCCATTCTCTACATATTTGGTCTTAGTTTGGCATTATTGAAGAGGTCTAAAAACCATTTTAAACTTTGAGGTGTTTATTATAAGTAACGTTGGTTTTACATTTATACAGGCAATAAAATTATAAGCATGAAGGGATTCCGTTTTACAGATTATAAACCTGAAATGAAAGGGGGGGCAAACTTT